>JANXUO010000378.1 GCA_025356245.1 Hymenobacter sp. | reverse complement strand
TCTACATCATCGCCCTCAAGCTATTCGGCAGCGACGAGCCGGCGGGCTGGACGGCCCTGATGGTGGTGGTGCTGTTCGTGGCGGCTTTTCAAATGGTGGCCCTGGGCATCATCGGCGAGTACGTGTGGCGCGGCCTCGACGCAGCCCGCAACCGGCCGCTGTACGTGGTGCGGCAGGTGCACGAGCCGACCCGTACCGATTAGCGCCGAAACGCCGCCAAATCTTACATTTGCACCTGATTAAACAGCAAATTCTTGTTTTATGAAAATCCCGTTTCTCTCATTTTCACCGCAGCATCACCCCATTCGCACCGAAGTGATGGCTGCCATTGCCGATGTGTACGACAAGCAGTGGTACGTGCTGGGCGAGCAGGTAAAAGCCTTTGAGGCCGAGTACAGTGCTTTCAATCAAGTGGCCCAAACCATTGGCGTGGCCAATGGCCTCGACGCGCTGCACCTGGCCCTGGAAGCCCTGGGCGTGCAGCCCGGCGATGAGGTGATTGTGCCCAGCAACACCTACATTGCCACCTGGTTGGCCATTTCGTTTGTGGGCGGAGTGCCGGTGCCGGTCGAGCCCGATGCGCATACCTACAACCTCGACCCCGAGTTGCTGGAAGCGGCCATTACGCCCCGCACCAAGGGCATCATGCCGGTGCACTTGTATGGGCAGGCCTGCGCCATGGGGCCGATAATGGCCATTGCCCGGCGCCACGGCCTGTGGGTGGTCGAGGACAACGCCCAGGCCCAGGGCGCTACCTGGGAAGGCGGCGTGGTGGGCAGCTTTGGCGCGGCCAACGGCACCAGCTTTTACCCCGGCAAAAATCTGGGGGCCCTCGGCGATGCCGGGGCCGTGACGACCAAAGACGAAGCGCTGGCCACCAAAATCCGTACCCTGCGCAACTACGGCTCGCAGCAGAAGTACTACAACGAGGTCATTGGTCACAACTCGCGCCTCGACGAGCTGCAAGCCGCCGTGCTGCGCGTGAAGCTGGCGCACCTGCCCGCCTGGACGGCCCAGCGCCAGGCCGTGGCTGCCCTCTACCAACAGCACCTGGCCGACATTCCCGGCCTGGTACTGCCCGCCACGGCCGCCGGTGCTACCCACGTGTATCATCTCTACGTGGTGCGCAGTGCCCACCGCGATGCTTTGCAGCAGCACCTGACCAACGCGGGCATTGGCACCCTCATCCATTACCCCGTGCCGCCGCACCGGCAGCAGGCCTACGCCCACCTAAACATTCCGGCCGGCACCTACCCCATTGCTGAGGAGTTGGCCGCCACCAGCCTCAGCCTGCCCATGTGGCCCGGCATGACGGAAGAACACGTGGCGGAGGTAGCCGCTGCCGTGCGGGCCTTTGAGCCGGTAGCCGTGCCAGCCTAGCCGCTGGCCGCAGCCAAGCCAACCAGCTTTTTAAGCGCCAATAGCACCTGCATATTGTATGGAAAGAAGTATGTTACTCCCATTTTTGGGAATGACGTTGGCTGTATTGGCCATCAGCTACCTGCTGGGAATGGTAACGCTGCAAGTAGCCCGTTTCCGGGGTGGTGAGCGGTACTTCCGGCTTTTTTTGGCGCTTACCACGGGGCTTACGCTGCTGATAAGCACGTACGCCCTGTTCGTTTCGCGCGGCCTTACCATCCTAATGCCCGTACTGGGCTTGATGGTAGCGTTGGTAGTGGGAATGCGAACTAGGTTCAGCACCGCAGAGGGTGCCCTGCAAGATGCCGGACTAGTTGACGACGAAGACCTCGCGAATACCAGTGGCTCATGGCAACCATTGGGGGTGCTGTTAGCAACGGCGTTGTTGTTGTTCGGCATTCGATTTGGCTTGCTTTACGACGCCAAATCACCCTTCCTGCTCACCCCGTTCCAAGACTATATCTTCTACGGGCGCCTGAGTATGCCCCTTAACCAACTGGGGCTTGAAACCCGGTCGCTGGAGCAATTCTACCCGCAGTTCTTGCAGCGCGACCCTTACCATTACTACGAATTGTGGCTCAATGCCTTACTGGTGCGCTTGAGTGGGCAGCCAGCCGTGTGGTGCCTGTACCTGTCCACTTATACCGTCATGACCACCGTTGTGTACGCGGGGTTTCGGGCCTTGTTGGCGCACTTTGGCTGGCGCGGGGCCTGGGCAGCGGCGCTGGCTCTGCTGCTGTTTTCGGTGAGTGGCGTGTACTGGCCCGCCTTCGAGCACCATCCTTTTGCTTCGGGTGGGCGCTACGTGGCCATTAGCCTGCTACTGCTTGAACCCAAGCTGTGCGCCATCTACATATTTTTGCTGCTTAGTGTTTTAGTGCTTCTGCAAAGGCGCTGGCGGGCGGGGGCTTTGGCTTTGGCCGTGCTGCCCCTGGTGTTTGTTACCACGCTGCCTGCCGTGGCTGGCGGGTTAGTGGCGCTCGGGGTTGGGCTGCGGCGGCAGCTCAGCAAATGGCGATTGCTGGGGTTGTTGGTGCCGCTGGTAATGGCGCTGGTCTACATGGCGGTATTCTATGGGCTGCAACCAGCGGCTTACCACTTTCCCACTGCGACCGGCACCAGTTTGGCAGCCCAGTTGCCACATCTTTCGGAGCTGCGGACGCTTATTAACATTTTCGCGGGCACACTCATTAACGTGGCCTTGTACGTAGGACCTTATGTACTGCTGCTGCTAATGATAGGCTGGGGATATTTTCGGGCCGGCTGGCAACGCTGGCCTTACAGCATTACGATATTGGTGGTTGGCTTTGCCATCGTTGCGGTTGTGGGTGCAGCTGCCCGCACCCTGGCGGTGCATTTGCCCGATAGCTACCAACTGCTGGGCAACATTTTGCCGCCGTTTATTGCCGTGGTAGTGGGCGGCATTTTGGCAATGCTACTAACAACAGCCGGTAATGGGCGGCGGGCGCTGGCTCTGGTAGGGCTGTTGGCGCTGGCCTGGGTCAATCATCGCAGGCTCCTCACCGGCAACCATTCCATGCACGGAATCACGCGGTTTTCTCCGGCGTTCTTGCAGCAGGTGCGGAGTGCGCTCGGCCAAACAAGCAAAAAGGGTGGTTTCATGCTAGCCGATGCTGACTACGAGACGGTGTACAACCTCACGTCCGATACATTTACCTGCGGCACCTACGTCTCCAATTTTACCAACGATTACGCCCTCGTGTCGCTGTCGGCCCTCGACATCGCACACCCCGGCACCGACCTGCGCTTTACCACCGACACCACGGCCGCTACTGCTTACATCGGCACATCTTCGTTTGTACGTTTCGTGAAAATGAACGCCTTACGGGGTAGGCATTGGCCCAAAGACAGCGCCCAGTACCAGTTTGTCGTTCAGCAAAAACTTGGGTTTTTGTGCGTGGCCCCGGCTGCCGTGCTGCCGGCTACGTTACAGCCCTTGGTGCAGCACGAATACCGGGATTCGCTTTCCGGCGAGAAATTTTTTGTTTTAAAAAATATATAGCAATAAAATTTTTGCGTAAATCGGCGTTTCAGAAAACAGCCTTACCTTTGCGCTCTTGCTGCGGTTGCTGAAAAGGCAAATGCCTACTCGTTGCTGTGGACAAACTGGAAAAGATGTATCCGGGCAAATAAGTACGTTATTTATTATTTACTGCTCGGACATAAATTCCTTAAACCAAATTTTATTTTTTACCCGCGTGAATACAGCCATTAAATTTCCGGTTTACCAACCCTCTCTGACGGGCAACGAAAAAAAATACGTCAACGAATGCCTGGATTCTACCTGGATTTCATCAAAGGGTAAATTCATCAATCAATTCGAGTATGAGTTTGCACGTTTCGTAGGCGTCGAACACGCCACCACCGTGAGCAACGGCACCGTAGCCTTGCACTTGGCCCTGGCCGCGTTGGGTATTGGCCCCGGAGATGAGGTAATTGTGCCAACGCTTACCTACATTGCTTCGGTGAATGCCATCACCTATTGCGGGGCTTCCGCGGTGTTCGTCGATTCGTTGTTCGGCACCTGGCAGATGGATGCGGCCGATGTAGCGCGTAAAATAACTCCCCGCACCAAAGCTGTGATGGCCGTGCACCTGTACGGGCACCCCTGCGACATGGACGGCTTGCAGGAAGTCTGCAAGGCGCACAACCTGTTTTTGGTCGAAGATTGCGCCGAAGCCACTGGCTCCCTCTACAAAGGCCGGCACGTCGGTTCGTTTGGCGACATTTCTACCTTCAGCTTTTTCGGCAACAAAACAATCACCACCGGCGAAGGCGGCATGGTTGTCACCAACGACCATACGCTCCACGAGCGTGCGGTGCATTTGAAAGGGCAGGGGCTGGCCAAGCACCGCCAGTACTGGCACGACGTGGTGGGCTATAACTACCGCATGACCAACATTTGTGCGGCCATTGGTTTGGCCCAATTGGAACAGGCCGATAAATTCATCAGCCGCAAGCGGGAAATTGCCCACCTCTACGAAAAGTCGATGCAAGGTTCCCCGGTCGAGTTTCATCAGCAACACGCCGACGTAAAGCACTCGTATTGGATGTGCTCCATTTTGGTGCCGCAGGCTGCCCAGCGCGACCCCCTGCGCGAACACCTGGCCGCCCACGGCATCGAAACCAGGCCCTTGTTCTACCCAGTGCACACCATGCCCATGTTTGCCGATAAATTCCGGCGGCATACGGTGGCCGAAGACCTCGCCTGGCGAGGTCTGAATTTGCCCAGCTACCCTGGGCTGACCAACAAGGAAGTGGAGGAAATTTCCGGTGTGGTAAATCAGTTTTTTAAATGAAGGTAATTTTCGGCGCTTCTGGGCACGCGAAGGAAATTGAATTTTTGCTTCGGTTAAAATCGGGTCAACAAAATATGACGCCTGATTTTTTTATTACCGATGCCCCATTTACGAGTTCAGGAAGGACGCCAACCATTACGGAAGCGGAATTTATTTACAAAATCAAAAGTTGCTCAAAAGCGGTCGGGGCTTACATCGGCATAGGCAACAGTAAGATTCGTGCTAAAATCGCGCTAAAATTCTCCGATTACCCGTTCATCTCGTATCCAAATCTTATTGCGGATTCAGTAATGGGTGATTTTGAAAATATAGAATTGGGAAGTGGAAATGTTTTATTTCCAGCCGTTTTGATGACTACCGATATTATTATCGGGAATCATAATCATTTTAATTTGAACACAAGTATTTCGCACGACTGCACAATCGGGGAATACAATACGTTTTCACCGGGCGTTCGCATTGCCGGGGGAGTAACCATTGGAAACCATAGTTTTTTTGGAGTTGGTGCCTGCGTTATCGATAAGGTTGTCATTGGGGATGATGTAATTGTCGGAGCCGGTGCGGTAGTAACCACAGACTTGACTTTAGCCGGAACTTACGTTGGCGTACCTGCTAAAAAAATAAAATGAACATCCTGATTTACGTACCGTATTTAGGCCAGGATTGGGGCGGAATCAGGCAATATGCAGTGGCTTTGCTGCGGATTTTAGCAGACGATAGCAGCAACCAGTACTACGTTTATCACAATGCCCAAGACTCCGAAATTATGGCGGTTTTGGGGGAGCATAAGCACCTGAAGCACGTGCAGGACGGGTATTCGGTGGGCGACAAGATAGCGCGTCGATTGATAACCCCGCTCAATAAATGCCGCGCAGCAGTCAAGGCTCTTGCCAGCCGATTGGGTTGGAAGTTGACAATGCCTTTTCGGTACCAGTTGGATGCGCTTTGTGCCCGGCATGGTATTGACATTGTGCACGTACCATTTCCACTGGTGCCGCAGTGTACTACTGCCCGGCTCATTAATACCATGCACGACGTGCAGGAACTGCATTTTCCTGGGTTTTTTTCGGCGCAAGAGCGGGCGCACCGCGCCGTGGCAAACCTTGACTTTTCGACTCGGGCAACGAAAATTGTGGTTAGCTACGCCCACGTAAAAGCCGATATGGAAGCTTTTTTTTGCCTGACTGCGAATAAGGTCAAAGTCGTGCTGCTGAACATGGGAAAGCTATGGTTCGAAAAATTTGTCGACACTGAAATAGAGCCGGTTACTTTTCTTAAATTCAAACAGCCGTATCTGCTGTATCCGGCCAATACCTGGCGGCACAAAAACCACATCCGTCTGCTCGAAGCCGTGAGTCTACTCAAGTCGCAGGGGGTGCCGGTGCATGTGGTTTTTTCGGGGTACCTCACCGACTATTACACCGCTGAAATACTGCCCGTGGTGCAGCGCCTTGATTTAGACGCACAAGTGCATTTTGCGGGAATTGTTGATGAGCCCAAGCTCTATGCTTTGTACCAATCGGCGCTCGGTGTAGTGGTTCCCACCTTGTACGAGGCTGGCAGCTTTCCACTCATGGAAAGTATTCTCATGGGTATTCCGGTCGTCTGTTCCAATATTACGTCATTGCCAGAAACAATTGATAATGAGCGGTTCATGTTCGACCCCCTGGTAGTCGCCGACATTGCCAGGTCGGTGAAGTTACTTTGGACGGATGAGGAATTCCGCGCCGACTCAGTAGTAAATTCCCGCAGAGTGAGTGAAGCGTTGCGAAAAACCAACGCGCTCGCAAAGTTTCTAAATTTGTATCAGGAGGCCAGCGCTACGGCACTGGATTAAATTCTCCCGTACATCCTTTCTTTAAATCATTTACATCCGCGTTTTTTTCGGCATGGCTTCCAAGCAATCCAAGAGCATCGTCATCACCTCCATTTTCGCGCCCACCGAGGCCGTTACCAAGTTTGCTGCGCTGCCCGACTACCGGTTAGTGGTAGCGGGCGACAAAAAGTCGCCTGCCGACTGGAGCGAAGCGAATGTTACCTACCTCTCGGTGGCCGACCAGGAAGCGGCGGGCTTTGAGATGAGTAAGAAGCTGCCCTTCAACCACTACGGCCGCAAGATGATTGGCTACCTGTACGCCATCCGGGCCGGAGCTGAGGTCATCATCGACACCGACGACGACAACATTCCCTACGACGGCTGGCAATTTCCCGAAACCAGCGGCACGTTTGCTACTTCGCCCGCGGGCAAAGGCTTCGTCAACATCTACAAGAATTTTACCAGCCACCACATCTGGCCGCGCGGCTATCCGCTCGACCTCATCCTCAATACCGACCACAACCTGAAGGAGGAGGAGCTGACCCAGGAAACGGCTAAAATCGGCATCTGGCAGGGCCTGGCCGACTCGGACCCCGACGTGGACGCCATTTACCGATTGGTAGACAACACGGAGATATTCTTTGACAAGCGGAGCCCCATCGTGCTGGCCGAGGGTACGTTGTGCCCCTTTAACTCGCAAAACACCGCCATTCGGCAGGAGCTGTTCCCGTTGCTTTACCTGCCGGCTTACGTCACGTTTCGGTTCACCGATATTTTGCGGGGCTTGGTGGCCCAGCCCATCATGTGGGCGCACGGCTACCGGCTGGGTTTCACCGAGGCTACGGTAATTCAGGTGCGCAATCCGCACGATTACGTGAAGGATTTCGAGTCGGAAATTCCGTGCTACCTGCACCCCAACCGCGTGATTGCCGCCGTGAGCCGGGCCATTGACAAGGGCAATACCGTGAGCGAAAATCTGCGCCGGGCTTACGCCGAGCTGGCGAAAGAGGGCATTGTGTCGGCCCAGGAAATTGAATTGCTGGAGCTGTGGCTGGCCGACGTGGCGGCCCTTACCAACTAATGGCAGCCATGCAGGAGTTTCCTTCTCTTTCCGTCGTCATTCCGTCCTGGAACCAGGGGCGTTTCATCGAGCGCACCCTGCTCAGCATCTTTAAGCAGGACTATCCAGGCCGGGTGGAAGTGGTGGTGTCGGACGGCGGCTCAAACGACGAAACGGTGGCGCTGCTCGAAAAGTATAACGACAAGCTCATCTGGTGGTCGGCCCGCGACAAGGGGTTTGTGGATGCCGTGACCAAGGGCCTAGCCCGCGCAACCGGCGAGGTGGTGGCCATCCAAAGCTCGGACGACTACTACCTGCCGGGCGCTTTTCGCAAGATGGCGGCCGCCTTTGCGGCCCACCCCGAGGCCGGGTTTATCTCAGGCGGCGAATACGGCATCGACCTGCACGACAAAGTGGAGTATGCCAATTCGTTTGCCGGTCCAATCACGCCACATTCCATTCTGTTCGACTTTATTCCGCCGCAGCACGCCACGTTTGTGCGCCGGGAGTTGCTCGATAAGTCGGGCGGAATGCGGGCGGAAGTGGACATGTGCGCCGACATTGACCTCTGGTACCGCGTGGCGCACTTTGCGCCGGGCCGGGCCATTCCCGACATGCTGGCCGCTTACCAGCTGCACCCCGACCAGCGCACCGTCACCTCGCCCAAATGGTTCCCCAACCTGGTGAAGATGGTGGAAAGCTGCGAGGCTGACCCTTTTTACGGGCAGCAGCACCGCCTCACCGACGACGAGCGCCAGAACCTTTACACCTACTGGGAAGTGAACTGGACGGCCCGCCGCAGCATGGCCGAAGCCGGCCCCATTGCTTGGCGCAAGCTGCCCGGCTATTTTGGCTACAGCCCGCGCACCCGTCGCACGGTGCTGGGGGCCACGGTGACGCCGCTGCTCAAAAAGCTGATACCAAAAGGCTTATTGACCAAAATGCGGCCAGTGCCGGGCATGGCAGGTGCTGGCCCGGCCGCGGATTTGAGCTGGTGGAAAAACTAGGCAGAAAACCAGCAATTCAATCATAAAGCAATTTAGCAATATAAAATGGATAAAAACGCCAAAATATACGTCGCCGGACACCGCGGTATGGTCGGCTCGGCCATGGTGCGCCGCCTCAACCAGGCGGGCTTTCACCACATCGTCACCCGCGTTTCCAGCGAGCTGGACTTGCGCAACCAAGCCGCGGTGGCTGATTTCTTTGCCCAGGAAAAGCCCGATTACGTGGTGCTGGCCGCAGCCAAAGTGGGCGGTATCAACGCCAACAACATCTACCGGGGCGAGTTTTTGTACGATAACCTCATGATTCAGAACAACGTGATTCATCACGCCTACCTGAACGGGGTAACCAAGCTGCTTTTTTTGGGGTCGTCGTGCATTTACCCCAAAATGGCCCCGCAGCCCCTGCACGAAAATGCCTTGCTCACCGGCGAGCTCGAAAGCACCAACGAGCCCTACGCCATTGCCAAAATTGCGGGCATCAAGCTCTGCGACGCCTATCGCAGCCAGTACGGCTGCAATTTCATTTCGGCGATGCCCACCAACCTCTACGGGCCGCACGACAATTACGACCTCAAAAACTCGCACGTGTTGCCGGCACTGCTGCGTAAGTTTCACGAAGCCAAAGCCGCCGGAGCCCCCGAAGTGGAGGTGTGGGGGACCGGCACCCCGCGCCGCGAATTTCTGCACGTCGATGATTTGGCCGACGCCTGCTACTACCTGCTTGAAAACTACAACGAGCCGGGCCTGGTGAACGTGGGCACCGGCGAAGACCTGACCATCCGCGCGTTGGCCGAGCTGGTGAGCCGCACCGTGGGCTACGAGGGCGGCATTCGCTTCAATGCCGATTACCCCGACGGCACCCCGCGCAAGCTGATGGACGTGAGCAAGTTGGCCAATTGGGGCTGGCGCTATTCCATCAAGCTGGAAGATGGGGTGCAGGCCGTTTACCAGGATTTCCGGCAGGCCGTAGCGGTCTAAATTTAGCAACCGGAGGCCATGCGGAAAGCCACGCTGTTTGTGCGCGAGCACCCTTGCCTCATCGGCGACGCCATTTTTTCGGGTGCTCCGATGGAGGGCATGAAGTCGGACGCCTTCATGTTTATTGAGCTGCGGCGCTTGCTGGACGGGCAGGGCATTGCCCTGGCCACCCAGGACATTCACGCGCCCGAAGAATCGGTGTTTGTGCTGAGCGTGGATAACACCCTGCCTTTTCAGAACATGTCCCGGCCCGCCGGGCAGCCCTGGTACTTGCTGCTGAGCGAGCCCGCCACTTACCACCCGCACAACTACCGGCCCGAAAATCAGCGGGTCTTCGACCGCATCTTTACCTACGACTACACGTTGGTGGACAACAAGCGGTACTTCCTATACCGCTTTGCCATCGATTTTGAATCATATCCGCCATTCCAACCAGTGTCGGCGGAAGAGTTTGAGCGCCGTAAGCTGTGCTCGGTGGTGGCGGCTTCGTTTGGCATCAGCCCGCCCCGGGCGGGCTCGGGCTCGCTGCTGCACGAGCGGTATAAGGTGCTGAAGTGGTTTTCGGACCACCACCCCACCGAGTTCGATTTCTTCAGCCGGGGCGTAGACAGCCGGGAGTTGGAAACCTTTCCGGGTGCGGGCCTGCTGCGGCGGGTGCTGCCGGACGCTTTTTTTACCTGGCTTGGCCGCTACCGCAAGCGCGTGTTCGACCGCGTGTACCGGGGACCAATTCCGCCCGATGATAAAATCAGGCGGCTGCGCGATTACCGGTTTTCCATTGCCTACGAAAACACTGGCAACGTGCCGGGCTATCTGACCGAGAAGATTTTTGACTGCTTCGCTGCTGCTGTGGTGCCCATCTACCTCGGCGACCCGGAGGTCGGAAAAACTATCCCGCCCGCCTGCTTCATCGACCGCCGTAATTTTGCCTCGCACGAGGCCCTATACGCGCACATTCGACAGATGAGATATGCACAATATATACTTCATATTCAAGCTATTGAAGCGTATCTAACAGGTGCAGGGCCAACCCAGCTTACGTCGGCCGCCAATGCCCAGACCATTTCGCAGATAGCTTTGAACGACTTGGTTTGATGCGGCAGCATACGGGTTTTAATTGTACTTTTGTCTTTTAGGCAGCCGTAACATCTGACATTCTCCGGTTGTAGCACATTTCCTTACAATATGAAAATTGCCCTCATCACGGGTATTACGGGCCAGGACGGCGCGTATCTGGCCGAACTCCTACTGGACAAGGGCTACGAGGTTCACGGCCTGAAGCGCCGCTCGTCGTTGTTTAACACCGACCGCATCGACCACCTCTACCAAGACCCGCACGAAACAAATGTCCGCTTCAAACTCCACTACGGCGACCTGAACGATTCAACAAATTTGATTCGCATTGTGCAGGAAATTCAGCCCGATGAGATTTACAACCTCGGGGCGATGTCGCACGTCAAGGTTTCGTTCGATACGCCCGAGTACACCGCCAACGCGGACGGCATCGGCACCCTGCGCCTGCTCGAAGCCATCCGCATTCTGGGGCTAACCAAAAAAACCCGCATCTACCAGGCGTCCACCTCCGAGCTCTACGGGCTGGTGCAGGCCGTCCCGCAGAGCGAAACAACCCCTTTCTATCCGCGCTCGCCTTACGCCGTGGCCAAAATGTATGCCTACTGGATTACGGTGAATTACCGCGAAGCCTACGGCATGTTTGCTTGCAACGGCATCCTTTTCAACCATGAAAGCCCCCTGCGCGGCGAAACCTTCGTGACCCGCAAAATCACGCGTGGCGTGGCCCACACCAACTGGCCATAGACGCGCGGGTTGCCGGCCATGCATTCGTTTTGTTCCAGGAATTCGGACTCGCCGGTGAAGTTGCCAACCAGGCCACCGGCCTCGGTCACCAAGAGCGAGCCAGCGGCCACGTCCCAGGGCTGTAGGCCCTTCTCAAAAAACGCATCGGTGTAACCGGCGGCCACATAGGC
>JANXUO010000366.1 GCA_025356245.1 Hymenobacter sp. | reverse complement strand
GCCCTAAAATTGGGGAAACGGCACGGGCGGCACGGGCGGGGGCAAGCCCCGCCCCTACGTCGTAGCTTGCGCCTGATTTTCCCCGCGCCATGACCTCCGACAACCCCATCCTCAACAACCCTTACGAGGAACCCACCCAGCACTACGCCACCGCCCCCGACGGCAGCCTGAACTACGCCGACGTGCGCCCCGGCCGCCGGCCCTACATGACCGACGGGCAGATTCTGCCCAAGAAATCCGGCCCCCAAACCTTCGCCTTCGAGGCCCACGAGCTGAGTGCGGCCTACGGCGACGAGCTCATCAACCTGCTGCGCCAGGAAGTGGGCAAGTGGCGCGATGCCGACTACCCCCACGTGACCCGCGTGACCGGCGAGCTGCTGCGCTTCTGGTTCACCGACGAGCAGCGGCCCAACTCCATGCGCCTGTTCTTCGCCCAGCGCGAGGCCCTGGAAACGGCCGTGTGGCTGAACGAAGTGGCCGGCAAGGGGGCCGGCAACCTGGGCACCCGCCTGCTCACGCAATTGCGCGAAACCCAGCACCTCGGCCCCGACCCGGCCCAGAACCTGCCCCGGCTGGCCTTCAAGATGGCTACCGGCTCGGGCAAAACGGTGGTGATGGCCATGTTGCTGCTCTACCATTATTTCAACCGCCAGGAATACCGGCAGGATACCCGCTTTGCCGACTGCTTCCTGCTGGTGGCCCCCGGCGTGACCATCCGCGACCGGCTGGGGGTGCTGCACGTGGACCCCGCCCACCACTCGGTGGCCCGCGACTACTACCGGCAGCGCGGCTTGGTGCCGCCCCGCCTGCACGACCAGCTCGGCGGCCTCAACGCCCGCATGGCCATCACCAACTACCACGCCTTTGAGCCGGGGCAGCTCACCGGCAACAAGCGCAGCCCCCTGGATGGCAAGCGCGACGCGGCTGGCAAAAAGACCGAAGCCAAGCAGGACTTCGCGGCCGTGGTGAAAAAAATGATGCCCGGCTTCCGGCCCGGCTCGCGGCTGCTGGTGCTCAACGACGAGGCCCACCACTGCTACCTGCCCCGCGCCAAAGGCAAAAAGACCGACGAGGACCACTCGGCCGACGAAAACGAGCGGGCCGCCCGCTGGTTCACCGGCCTCGTGGAGCTGGGCCGGCGCTTCAAGCTGCAACAGGTGTATGACCTCTCGGCCACGCCCTACTACCTCAACGGCTCCGGCTACGAGGCCTACACGCTGTTTCCCTGGGTTTGCACCGACTTCGGCCTCATCGAGGCCATCGAATCGGGACTGGTCAAGATTCCCTTCCTGCCCGAATCCGACGACACCCACGAGCTGGACGAAGCCAAGCTCAAGGACATCTACCGCCACGTCAAGGATGAATTGCCCAAGCGCGGGGCGCGCACCCAGAAAATAAAAGAGGATGCCCCGCCCGACCTGCCCAAGCTGGTGCGGGCGGCCCTGGCCCAGTTCGTGGCCCACTACGCGGCCGAAGATGCCCGCATCGGCTCGCTCTTTGGCACCCCGCCGGTGTTCATTGTGGTCTGCAACAACACCAACGTGTCGTCCGAGGTGTTCAAGTACCTGGCCGGCTACCCCAGCGCCGATGCCCAGGGCAACGAGAGCGCCCAGCCCGGCGTGTTCGACTTGTTTTCCAACTTCGACCCCCACACCCGGCAGCCCCGCGCCCGGCCCCGCACCCTGCTCATCGACTCGGATGCGCTGGAAAACTCCGGCCAGATTGACGAGCAGTTCAAGCGCGTGTTTGACCCCGAGATTGAGAAGTTCAAGCAGAGCTACCGCATCACCCACCCCGGCCGCTCGGTGGCCGACCTCAGCGACGCCGACCTGCTGCGCGAGGTGATGAACACCGTGGGCAAAACCGGCCAACTGGGCCAGCACGTGCGCTGCGTGGTGAGCGTGAGTATGCTCACCGAAGGCTGGGACGTGAACACCGTGACCCACATCATGGGCCTGCGGGCCTTTGGCTCGCAATTGCTGTGCGAGCAGGTGGCCGGCCGCGCCCTGCGCCGCCAGAGCTACGTGCTGCAAGGCTACGACCGCCACGGCCAGCCCACCGACAGCAAGGCCCGCGACGTGACCTACAAGTTCCCGCCCGAGTACGCCCACATCATCGGGGTGCCCTTCAAGCTCTTCAAGAAAGGCACCAGCAACCCGCCCCCGCCCCCCGAACCGCTCACCCCCGTGCTGGCCCTGCCCGAGCGGGCCGCCCTCGAAATTCAGTTCCCCGTCGTCACCGGCTACCGCGTCGAGGCCGGGGGCGACGATTTGGTGGCCGACTTCGGCGGCCTCGAAAACTTCGTGGTGGAGGGCCACATCCTGCCCACCGAAACCAAGATGAGCAGCGCCTTCACCGGCCGCGAAGAAGCCCTGACCCTAGCCACCGTGCGCCAGGTGCGCCCCCAGCAGCTCGAATACCACTACACCCGCTGCCTGCTCAAAGGCCCGTTGGCCGATAAAGATGGCCAGGCCCCCACCCACCTCTTTGGGCCGCTGCGGGCCATTGTGGGCCAGTGGCTGGCCACCAAAGTGCAGTACAAGGGCGGGGCATTCCCCGGCATGCTGCTCTTTTATGACGACGCGGCCGTGACCCACCACCTCATGCAGGGCTTCCACAAAGCCCGCCGCGCCACCGACCGCATCTTCCCCGTCTTCCCCAAGTACAACGACCGCATCCGCAGCACGGCTTTCGTGCGCGGCGGCACCAGCAAGCCCACCTACCCGACGGTGAAAAGCCACGTCAACTACGTGGTCGAAGACTCGACCTGGGAAGGCATCACGGCCAAAGAGCTGGAGCGCGACGACCTGCCGGTACACGTCATCAGCTACGTCAAAAACCAGTTTATGGGCTTTAGTATCCCCTACGTCAGCCAGGGCAAGGAGCGCCAGTACTTCCCCGATTTCATCGTGAAGTGCCGCCTGCCCGACGGCCGCACCCTCAACGTGGTGCTGGAAATATCGGGCCTGGCCGAAGCCAAAATCGACAAGCGCTGGTACGTGACCGAACGCTGGCTGCCCGCCGTGAACGCCGTGCATACCGAGCTGGGGCTGGACGAATGGCGCTTCGTGGAAATCGCCAACGACATCACCGACATCCGCCAGCGGCTAAGAGAGGAGTTGGGGAATTTGTAGGGGCGGGGCTTGCCCCCGCCCGTGCCGTTGAACGGAATCGTTGCCCGGCCCCCGCCCGTGCCATTGAACGGAATCGTTGAACAGCCCCCGCCCCCAATTCCCCAACATTCCCAAAGTAATTCCCCACGATTTTCATACGCCCCCGAACGATTCGGGCGGGGGCAAGCCCCGCCCCTACTTTTATGCCCATCCAAACCACCCACCACCGCGACACCCGCGCCCACATCCCCAGCCAGGAAGAAGCCGGCTACGAGGCCGCCAACCCCAACGCCCAGCAGCGCCACACCGAGCTGCCCCTCAACCCCGTCACGACCCGCGGCCAGGACCCCGAGCTGTACTGGCTGGGCAAATACGGGCCGACCGACGACCAGCAGCGCCTGCAAGTGGACATTCGCTCCCTCTACCGGCACGAGCACATTGTGCCCGAAAACCTAATTCAAGGCCTCTACCGCCACGCCGAGCCGCCCCAGGGCCAGCAGCTGAGTCTCAACGAACTCTTCGGCAATGCCCTCGAACGCGACGAGCTGACCAAAACCGGCGACTACTACCAGCAGCCCCCCGACGGCTGGAGCAACCGCCTCATCCAGGGCGACTCGGCCCTCGTGATGGCCTCGCTCCTCGAACGCGAAGGAATGGCCGGCGCCGTGCAGTGCGTTTATTTCGACCCGCCCTACGGCATCAAGTACGGCTCGAACTGGCAAATCCGCCTCAACAACCGCGACGTGAAGGACGGGCAGGACGAATCCCTCTCCGGCGAACCCGAACAAATCAAAGCCTTCCGCGATACCTGGGAACTCGGCATCCATTCCTACCTCTCCTACCTGCGCGAACGCCTGCTCCTCGCCCGCGACCTGCTCACCGAATCCGGGAGCTGCTTCGTCCAGATTTCCGATGAAAATGTCCACCTCGTCCGAAACCTCATGGATGAGGTGTTTGGGAGTGAGAATTTCGTGAGCTTGATAACTGTCACGAAAACGTCTAGCGCAACATCCGAACTCTTGGCTGGCACTTGCGACTATGTTATTTGGTATGCCAAAAACAAAACATCTATCAAGTACCGGCAACTTTATTACGACAAAGAAATTGGGGGCAATGGCGGCGACGCTTACAACCGAATTGAATTTGCTGGTGCAAACAGAATGACGGTCAGGGATGCCGAGAAAAAGGGAATGGACTTGAGCACCGGGCGGCACTTCCGTTTGAGTGATATGCGTAGTCAGCGCCCACCTGGCAGTTTTCCTGTTGAATTTAATGGCAAGACCTAC
>JANXUO010000341.1 GCA_025356245.1 Hymenobacter sp. | reverse complement strand
AGTGGGGCGGCCCTACCCCAACCCCGTGCCCGCCGGGCAGCCCCTGTACCTGCCCGCCTTCGCCACCTACGACGTGCTGGATGCCACTGGCCGCCGCGTAAGCCACGGCCACGGCACGGCCGTGGCTACCGATGGGCTGGCCGCCGGGCTGTACTTACTGCGGACGGCGGACGGGCCGGTGCGGTTTGTGGTGGAGTAAAAGGGGCCGGGCCTTCCAACCAAACTCTAATTTGGCGCCGAACCTTGCGGCATCATCGGCGTTTGAGCCAGTTCACTGCCTTTTAAAGCCCGACCTTTGTCCGCATGATTTTTATTCGCTTCAAGCCACTGTGCGTGGCTGCCCTGCTGCTTGGCAGCCCACTGGCCAGCCTGGCCCAGGTACTGCCGCCCCCAGCCGCCCCCATCGACACCACCCACAAGTACGAAAACCCCGCCGGCTACCCCACCACGGCCAAAAAGCCGTTTTTGAAAAGTAAGCTGTTCCGGGCCAGCATCGTGCCCGCCATCCTCATCGGCTACGGGGCCAGCACCATCAACGGGCACGGCCTGTATTCGAGCTACGACGTTAAGAGCGACATCAACCACCTCTTCGGCGAAGGCCGCCATACCCACGTCGATGACTTCCTGCAATTTGCGCCCTACTTCGAGCTGGGCGGCGTGCTGCTGGCGGGCGTCGAGAGCCACAACGACCGCGTGAACCTGGGCCTCGTCATTCTTAAAAGCGAGGTCATCATGCTATCGAGCGTGTTTATGGTGAAAACCCTGACCGGCATCCAGCGGCCCGACAAATCGGACATGCTCTCGTTTCCGTCGGGCCACACGGCGCAGGCGTTTCTGGCGGCCAGCATCGTGCATACCGAGCTGCGCGACAAAAGCCCGTGGTACGGCATCGGGGCTTACACCATCGCCACCAGCGTAGGCGTGCTGCGCATGGTGAACGACAAGCACTGGCAGTCCGACGTAGTGGCCGGAGCCGGTTTCGGCATCCTCTCGGCCCACCTGGCCTACCTCACCCACCGCAACCGCTGGGGTCGCAAAGCCATTGGCCGCGACGTAGGCATGACGCCGATGTGGTCGCCGGGCGGTGGCACGGGGTTGGCCCTTACCTGGCGGCCCCGGTAGAGGCAACAGTCGGGCGAATTCTTGAAGGTTTGTCCGGCCGCTGCATCGCTGAACAATTTCTGTTGAACGCCCCGCCCCAGGGCAGCATACGCCCGCAGTGGTCGAACGAAGCCCTTCGGGTGATTCGTCCGACCACTGCTTTTAGCTCCCCCAACTTGAAAAATCTGCTCCCGCTCCTCGTTCTGGCCGCTGGCCTGCACCCGGCCCAGGCCCAGCCCACCAGGGCCCGGCTGCCCGCGCCCGTCCCCACGTACCGCGTAACGAAAACGGCCAGAATTGGCGGCGAAGGCGGCTGGGACTACCTCAGCCCCGACCACGCTGGTAACCGCCTCTACGTGTCGCACCGCACCCAGGTGGAGGTGCTGAATTTGACGACGCTGGCCAAAATCGGCACTGTGGCCAACACGCCCGGCGTACACGGCATTTTGGTGGTGCCGGGCTTAGCGGTAGAGGGCAGCAGGCGCGGCTTCGTGAGCTGCGGCGGCAACGGCACGGTGCTGCTCTTCGACCCCGCCACGGGCCTGGCCACCGGCACCGTGCCCGTGGGCAAAGGGCCGGATGCCCTGCTCTACGATGCCTTTTCGGGGCGGGTGTTCGTCTTCAATCACGGCGGTGGCACGGCCACGGCCCTGGATGCCGCCTCCGGGGAAGTCGCGGGCACGGTCGAAATTGGCGGGGCCCTCGAAGAAGGGGCCACCGACGGCGCGGGCACCATTTTCGTGAACGTGGAAGACAAGAACGAAATCGTGGCCTTCGATGCCAAAACCCTGACCGTGACCCACCGCTGGCCCCTGGCCCCCGGCGAAGAACCCACCGGCCTGGCTTACGAGGCGGCCACCCACCGCCTGTTTGCCGCCTGCGGCAACAAGCTGCTGGTGGTGCTCGATGCCCGCACCGGCAAGGTGCTGGGCACCGCCCCCACCGGCGCGGGCACCGACGGCCTGGCCCTCGACCCAGCCCGCCACCTGGCCTTCACCCCCAACGGCGAGGACGGCACCCTCACCGTCGTTCGCACCGATGCGGCCGACGGTACGTTCCCCGTCGTGCAAACCCTGACCACCGCCCCAGGCGCCCGCACCATCACCCTCGACCCCGCCACGCACCGTCTGTACCTGCCCACGGCCGACTACGGCCCGGCCCCCGCCCCTACCGCCGCCGTGCCCCACCCGCGCCGCAGCGTCGGTCCCGGCACGTTCCGGGTGCTGGAGGTGAGCCCGTAAAGTGGACCTGTCCCCGGCTACCACCTCACCCATACTATGAAAAAAATCCCCGAAGTCACGCTCCTGTTTTGGGTCATGAAAATATGCGCCACCACCCTTGGCGAAACCGGGGGCGACCTGCTGGCCCAGACCCTGAAAGTGGGTTACGGCGTTAGCTCACTCATTTTCATTGGCTTTTTTGTGGCCGTGCTGCTGGGGCAGCTGGCAGCTCACCGCTACATTCCGGCCCTGTACTGGAGCGTGATTGTGGCCACCAGCACGGCCGGCACCACCATGTCGGACTACATGGACCGCACCCTGGGCCTGGGCTACGCCACGGGCTCGGCTATTTTGGTGGCCATTTTGCTGGCCATCCTGGGAATGTGGTACGTGAGCGAAAAGTCGCTGTCGGTCACCGACATCAAAACCCGCAGGGGCGAGCTGTTTTACTGGGCGGCCATCCTGATTTCCAACACCCTGGGCACGGCCCTCGGCGACTTCCTGGCCGACGACTCGGGCCTGGGCTTCGGCGGTGGGGCGCTGCTCATCGGCGGTGTGCTGGCGGTGGTGGTGCTGGCCTACTACTTCACCGCCGTTTCGCGGGTGCTGCTCTTCTGGATTGCCTTTGTGCTGACCCGGCCCTTCGGCGCCACTTTTGGCGACCTGCTCACCAAACCCACCGAGAAGCACGGCCTCGGCTACGGCACCAAAGGCTCGTCGCTGATACTGCTGGTGCTGCTGGTGGCCTTGGTTATTTACGCCACGCTCCGGCCGCAGCCCGTAACCGACGTGGAGTCAGAGGTGAAGCGACTCTAAAAACCTGGCCGCTGGCAGTCAACAAAACACCCCGCCGGCACTGGCCAGTGGGGTGTTTTTTGTTCGGCCAGAGCTACCGGCTATTTTTTCAGCACCGTGCCATCGGCGTTGAAAACCACGTCGTGCGACTTACCGTCCTGCTTCACCTCGGCCTCGTAGGTGGTAACGCCCGCGCCCGACACTAGCGTGGCGGCTTCGGTGATTTTGTAGGTTTTGAAGTCGCGGGCCAGCGTGGCGCGCACGGCGGCGGGCAGCTTGGCCACGGCCATGTCGGTTTCGGTTTCCTTCAACTCGCCAGTGGGCGTGATGACGGCCGACATGGTGGCGCCGTTCAGGTTGAAGCCGGCCTCAAAATCACC
>JANXUO010000505.1 GCA_025356245.1 Hymenobacter sp. | reverse complement strand
GTCGTGGTGGTGCCAGCAGCCGGAGCGTCCATTTTGTCGGCAGCGTCCTTCATGGCTTCGCCCTTGTTGTCGGCCGAGTCGCGCACCATGTCAGCTTTGTCTTCCATGGCATCGGCTTTCACCTCACCTGCTTCTTCTACTTTTTCGCCAGCAGCTTCTTGAGCATCTTCTTTCTTGCTGTCGCAAGCGGTGAACGAGAAGGCGGCAGCGGCCACGGCGAGGAACAATACTTTTTTCATGGTAGTGGGGGTTTGTTTTTAGGTTCGTATTTAATTTCAAGCGCTTGCCCAAAGGCCTTTGCTCAAATTCAGGGCTTTATGCGAACCGTCAAAAAAGGTAACCCTAAGAGCTATGCTTTTTTACAGTTTAAGCGCACCATTAACATGATTTTTTGATGAAAATTTCACACTACCAGCACCAATTTTTTATCTAAGGCCGTGGTTATTTCTTACGGAAAACAATGCCAATGGGCACCCCGCTAAAGTCAAATTCCTCCCGAATACGGTTTTCGAGGTAGCGCGTGTAGCTCGCCATCACGTACTGCGGCAGATTGCAGAAAAAGGCAAACACTGGGTTGTGCGTGGGCAACTGGGTAGCGTACTTAATGCGCACCAGCTTACCTTTTTGGATGGGCGGCGGGTACTTGGCAATCAGCGGCAGCATGGTGTCGTTGAAGAGCGAAGTGGGAATTTTGCGCTTCTTGTTTTGGAACACCATGATGGCCGTCTCGATGGCTTTCAGCACCCGCTGCTTGTTTAGCACCGAGATAAAAACCACTGGTGGATAGGCAATTGGTGCTATTTTTTCCATAATCTTGGCCTCGAACTCCTTCGCCGTGTTGGTTTCCTTGTCCTCAATTAGGTCCCATTTGTTGACGAGGATGACGATACCCTTGCGGTTTTTGTCGGCCAGGGCAATGATGTTCACGTCCTGGGCCTCGATGCTACGCGTGGCGTCGAGCATTACGATGCACACGTCGCAGTCTTCCAAGGCCCGCAGGCTGCGCATATTGGCGTAGAACTCAATGTCTTCGCTCACCTTGGCCTTGCGGCGCAATCCCGCCGTGTCCACCAGCATAAACTCATTACCGAAGGCATTGTAGCGCGTGGCGATGCTGTCGCGGGTGGTGCCAGCAATGTCGGTCACGATGCTGCGGTCTTCGCCCAGCAGCAGGTTCACGAGGCTCGATTTGCCCACGTTAGGGCGGCCCACCACGGCAATTTTGGGAATGTCGGAATCCGGCTCCTCCTCCCCTGCCTCCGGGAAGTGCGTCACAATCATGTCGAGCAGCTCGCCGGTGCCGTGGCCGTTGGCGCTGCTGATGGCGTAAATCTCATCCACGCCCAGGCCCAAAGCGTAAAATTCGCCCACGCCGTTGGCCCGCAAATTGGTGTCGGCCTTGTTGGCTACCAGATAGATGGGCTTTTTACTCTGGTAGCGACGCAGTACGTTGGCAAATTCCTGGTCGAGGCCGTGCACGCCCGCCTCAGCATCCACCATAAACAGGATAACGTCGGCTTCGTCGATGGCCAACTTTACTTGTTTGTTGATTTCGTTCTCAAAAATATCGTCCGAGTTGTGCACATACCCGCCGGTGTCGATGACGGTAAAATACTTCTCCGTCCAGTCGCCGTGCCCGTAGTGGCGGTCGCGGGTTACGCCGCTCTCGTTGTCCATGATGGCCTTGCGCTGGCCCACGAGGCGGTTAAAAAGGGTGGATTTGCCCACGTTGGGGCGGCCCACAATTGCAATGGTGTTGCTCATTTGGTGTTGCTCCAGCCGCCGACCCGACCTAGATTCGGCAGTGCCCAGAGTTATTTAAGGATTGATTGGTCGGTTGTAACGCCAAGCATTGGCTTGGCACAAAATACGATGATGGTCAGCCTATTATTCAAACGTGTCCTTTCAATGGCAGGCAATGTTTAACGCTACTGATACCCAAAACGGGCCAGTGCTTTCGCATCGCCGCGCCAGTTCTCGTTTACTTTGACGTGCAGCTCCAGGAAAACTTTTTTGAGGAAAAACTTCTCCATTTCTTCCCGCGCCCAGGTACCTACTTTTTTCAGCGCCTCGCCCTTTTGCCCGATGATGATGCCCTTCTGGCTGCTGCGCTCGACATAGATAATGGCACGAATGCGGATGATGTCTTCTTCTTCCTTAAACTCTTCGACAGCCACTTCGCAGCTGTAGGGCACTTCCTTCTTGTAGAGTTTGAAGATTTTTTCGCGCACCATTTCGGCGGCAAAAAAGCGTTCGGGCTTGTCAGTTAACTCGTCTTTCGGATAGTAAGGCGGGTGCACGGGCAGCTTTTCGAGCACCAGCTGCAACACCCGCTCGGTGCCGAAGGCATTGAGGGCTGAAATGGGCAGCACCTCGGTGGCGTTGGGCAGCTGCTCTTTCCAATAAGATAGCTTGGCTTCTACCTCGGCCTGGTCAGCCTGGTCTATTTTATTGACCAGCAACAGGATGGGCGTATCCACCATTTTGCGCAGGCGCTCCACCACCGGCTCCTCGTCGTGCTTTTCGTAGATGTCAGTCACGAACAACACCACATCGGCATCTTCCAACGAGCTGTATACGAACGACATCATGGCGTTGTGCAGCTCGTATTTGGGCTGAATAATGCCGGGCGTGTCGGAGTAGATGAGCTGAAAGTCGTCGCCGTTCAGAATGCCCAGAATGCGGTGTCGCGTGGTTTGCGCCTTGCTCGTGACGATGCTTAGCCGCTCGCCTACCAGCGCGTTCATCAGCGTCGATTTGCCCACGTTGGGCTTGCCGATGATGCTGACAAAGCCGGCGCGGTGCGGGTTGGTTTCGGGATTCACGGGAAGCGGGGGTTGGTAATTCGGGCCGCAAAGGTACGACTTATGTGGCAGAAAATAAGGCCGCTGCGTGTTTTTATTCTGACACACAGCTTATTGCTGCGCGAAATCCTCTGGGATGACCTGGCAGCACCTTCGGCCGCCGCCCGTAACCTGCAACGGGGTTGGCGTGTTGTGGGCAGCAAGCAGTGACGCGGGTTTTCAACCCGCGAAGTCAGACCTTTGCTATCCAACACGCTCCCAAAGCGCGGATTGAAAACCCGCGTTACCGCCGATGAACCCCTTCCCTGCCTTGGCCGCTACCCCCGACGTTACCCATACCCACCCGCCCCGCCGCATTGGCGTGTTGCTCGTAAACCTGGGTACGCCCGACTCGCCCAGCACGCCCGATGTGCGCCGCTATCTCAACGAATTTCTGACCGATGGGCGCGTGGTGGACATGCCCGCCGCCATCCGCTACCCGCTGTTTCGGGGGTTGGTGGTGCCATTGCGGGCCCCCAAGTCGGCCAAAATATACAAGGAGCTGTGGGACGAGGAGCGCGGCTCGCCCCTGCTATTTCACGGCCTCGACCTGCAAAAGGCTGTGCAGGCCGCGCTGGGGCCGCAGTACGTGGTGGCCTTCGGAATGCGCTACCAAAACCCCGGCGTCGAAAAGGCGCTGACCGAAT
>JANXUO010000320.1 GCA_025356245.1 Hymenobacter sp. | reverse complement strand
TTTCACCACCTTCACTTCCATGCGGCGGCCGACGTAAATGTCGAAGTCGCGGATGGGTTTCACGTCAATCTGCGAGCCGGGCAGGAACGCTTCCACGCCGTCGAGCTCCATGATGAGGCCGCCTTTGGTGCGGCGCTTCACTACGCCTTCGAGGATGGTATCCAACTCGAGGGCATCGTAAATGGCCTTCCAGGCTTGCTTGATTTTAGCTTTCTTACGGCTCAGAATGAGCTGGCCGTTCGCATCTTCCTGGTCTTCGATGAATACTTCCACCTCGTCGCCGATTTTCAAATCGGGCAAGTCGCGGAATTCGGTAATCGACACCAGGCCGTCGGATTTGAAGCCGATGTTGAGGATAACGTCGCGGTCGGTGATGCCGACAACCACGCCCTTCACCACTTCTTCTTCCTGCACGGTCGTCAGCGTGTCGCCGTACATCTGCTCCATCTGAGCGCGTTCGTCGGCCGAGTAGTTGCCGCCGAAGCCGGAGGCTCCTACGTTGTCCCAGTCAAAATTGTCAACAGTTTCTACTGCCATAATAGCTTGTGGGCACCGCTTGGATGAACGCAACGGCCGATGCCCGGACTGCTACGCGGTTCTGATTGAACACCTTGCCGTTGTGCAGCAAAGCCCGCCACCCTGGCAGGGCCGCAAAGGTACGGGTTTTGGGGGAGGAATGCTAACCTCCCTTGGTGCCATTTCTGCCGTGAAACTTCCTAGCGACTTGCAGGAAGTAAGCTGACATCAAATGGTCAGCCGCGCTTGCAGTGAGGTGTTCTGCGTGCAACAACACTCGTGCGTCAGTTTCTGTGGACGAACTGCTCTTGCCCAACAATTGCCTAATGCTTTTCTTGACTTCCATTGCGTCGAACGGGCCTTTCATCGCCAAGATTATATGGCAACAAGCAACTACCGCTTCACCGGGGTCGTCAGCTTTCAATATGAAGCGCACGAAAAAATCGAGGTGTTTGGTGCAGTCAAATTTCTCCAACGGCCACAAAAATCGGCAGCTATACCCCTCGTTTTCAGGAGCAATAGCAGCCTTCATTAGTGGCTTGATTGCTCGTGGGTCTTTGATGGTGCCAAGCACCCGCCCTATGAGCCATTGCGTTTCACGGCAAGCACTTGTTTTCAACAGCTTGATTAAAACTGTTACAGATTGGACAGTCGTCCTCGCAAGGGCAACCTGTACGGCAACAAGTTCGCTTCGCAACGCCTCATTTGCCCCGGCATCCCGAAGCATTTTCTTCACCGTTTCGCCGTAGGTAATTTTTCGTTTGCTCATGTATCAGCTATAATTTTTGCAAAATTACCGTAGCGGGAAAGAAACAGAAAGGGACAATCCGTATGTACTTTGTGCGTACATTTACACTCTATGAACGTGATTCTGATTCGCGTAGGCAATTCCCAGGGAATTGTCTTGCCCAAGAAGCTTTTGCAGCAATACCAACTCAACGGAGAGGTAGAATTGCGTCCAACTCCTGATGGGCTGCTCATTGCTCCCATTGCCCGGCCCGCTCGGCAAGGTTGGGATGCCCAGATGCAGGCGGCTTTGGCTGCTGGTGAGGAACCAGAGGGCGAACTACTCGAAGGATTTTCAGACCCTGTATTCGAGGAGGAATGGCAATGGTAGCCTCGCCCCAGCGCTTCGAGGTGTGGCTCGTGAACCTAGACCCGACGCAAGGCAGCGAAATCAGCAAAACCCGACCCTGCGTCGTCATTTCTCCCAACGAGCTAAACCGCTACCTGCGAACGGTCGTCGTCGCGGCCCTGACGAGTTCGGAACGGAGCTACCCTTCGCGCGTGGCTTGTCGGTTTCAAGGGAAAACCGGACAAGTGGCGCTCGACCACATCCGCTCGGTTGACAAATTGCGGCTGGTGAAAAAGTTAGGCGCTATTTCGGCTGCCACCGCCAGGGAGATTTGCAGCCAACTAGCTGATATGTTTCGCTATTAATCCCGCTGATTCAGTTTTTCAATAGCCCAAAAATGCCTCGACCGACACCACCCACACCACCGGGAACCCAGCCGCGCCCACACCTGTAAAGTGCCAACTGTTGCTGATGAGGTAATCGGCGTTGATAAAGTTACATAAGAAACCACGGGTTTCTAGTGGTCAAAGGCGGTGGTGTGGGGCAGATGCTGGCAAAAGAGCCGGGCAAGAAATGTAACCCTGGCTTGCCCGATGCAGTTAGCAATGATGGCCAAGGAAGCGCTTGCAGCCACTTGACTTTCACTCATTTTTAACCGTAGCTACACTTTCGCATGGCAATTGTCAAAGCAGGAACCGATACGGCCGGGCACCCGGTCAATATTTTTTACGAGGACTGGGGGCAGGGCAACCCCGTGGTGCTTATTCACGGCTGGCCGCTCGACCACACCATGTGGGAGCACCAGATGGTGGCCCTGGCAGCAGTCGGAAACCGTGTCATTGCCTACGACCGCCGGGGCTTCGGCCGCTCGTCGCGTCCCTGGACAGGCTACGACTACGACA
>JANXUO010000318.1 GCA_025356245.1 Hymenobacter sp. | reverse complement strand
CTTACCTGAAGCAGTTTGTGGAAGAGTTTACGGAGGTGAACCAGGGCAAAGCGTACTACTCGGGCCTGAAAGGGCTGGGCCACCTCATTTTTGAGGACTACAAAAAGAACCGGCGCAAGACGCTGTAACGCAGGTTTTCAACCCGCGAGGACCGGGCGAACTCACGGCCCACGGCCTACAGCGCCCTCGAACCATTACCATACTTCATCGTTTCAACGGCGGGCGGGGGCAAGCCCCGCCCCTACATTCCCATTCATGGCCTACGACCAGCTTTCCGTTTCCCAGTTGCAACAAATTACCACCCTTGGGCAGCTCCGCGCCAGCGGCTACCAGCCGCGCACCGTCAAGCAGGAGCTGCGCGACAACCTCATCCAGAAGCTCAAAAACAAGGAGGACGTGTTTCCCGGCATCTTCGGCTACGACGAAACCGTGATACCCGAGCTGCAACGCGCCATCCTGGCCGGGCACCACATCAACCTGCTGGGGCTACGGGGGCAGGCCAAAACCCGCATTGCGCGGCTGCTGATTAACTTGCTCGACGAGTACATTCCCATCGTGGCTGGCTCCGAGCTGAACGACGACCCGCTGCAGCCGCTGTCGGTATTCGCCAAAAACCTGATTGCCGAGCACGGCGATGCCACGCCCGTGGCCTGGATGCCCCGCGCCGACCGCTACACCGAGAAGCTGGCCACGCCCGACGTGAGCGTGGCCGACCTCATCGGCGACGCCGACCCCATCAAGGCCGCAACGCTCAAGCTGCCGTATTCCGACGAGCGGGTGATTCACTTCGGGCTGATACCGCGGGCACACCGGGGCATTTTCGTCATCAACGAGCTGCCCGATTTGCAGGCCCGCATCCAAGTGTCGCTCTTCAATATTTTGCAGGAAGGCGACATCCAGATTCGGGGCTTCAAGGTGCGGCTGCCGCTGGACATTCAGTTCGTGTTCACGGCCAACCCGGAGGATTACACCAACCGGGGCTCGATTGTGACGCCGCTCAAGGATAGGATTGACGCGCAAATCATCACCCACTACCCCAAGTCCATCGAGGTGGGCAAGCGCATCACCAAGCAGGAAGCCCGCATCAAGGAGGCCCAGAAAGGCATGGTGACGACCAACGAAATTACCCACGACCTGGTGGAACAGGTGGCCGTGGAGGCGCGGGGCTCCGAGTTCGTGGACGCCAAGTCGGGGGTGTCGGCGCGGCTCACCATTTCGGCGTTTGAGCAGGTGGTGGCCGGGGCCGAGCGCCGGGCGCTCATCAACGGCGAAACCCATACCTACGTGCGGGTGGGCGACTTTATTTCGGCCGTGCCGGCCATTACCGGCAAGGTGGAGCTGGTGTACGAAGGCGAGCAGGAGGGCGCGGGCATTGTGGCCGAAAAGCTGATGGGCAAGGCCATTCGCACGCTTTTCCTGAACTACTTCCCGGACCCCGACAAGCAGAAGAAAATCAAGAACAAGCCCAACCCCTACAAGGAAGTGCAGGAGTGGTTCGGCAACGGCCACACCCTCGATATGCTGCACGACGCGCCCCAGGCCGACTACCGCGCCGCTCTCGACCAAGTGCCCGGCCTGCGCGGCATCGTGGCCTTCCTGCACCCCAAAGAAGACGCGGACACGACTTATTTCCTGATGGAGTTCCTGCTGCACGGCTTGGCCGAGCACTCGCTCATCTCGCGCAACCGCCTCACAGCCGGGGCGCAATTCAAGGACTTGCTCTCCTCGATGTTCACCATGCCCAGCTTTGGGGAGGATGATGACGACGAGGACGAAGACGAGGACCAGGGCAGCCAGCCTCGCCGGCGGCGGTAGGGGCGGGGGGCGGCCCCTGCAAGGCCCGCGCCCCGGCCGTGCCGTTGAAACAGACCTCGGAACCCAGCCCCCGGAAACACCCCAAACGCCCCGCGCACCGCCCGTGCGCGGGGCGTTTTTGCTCGCCCCCGGCCGGGGCCGGCCGCTTTTTTAGGGCGGTGCTTACCCGTTTTGCGGCCCAGGCCGTACACCGCCCCGAACGCTTTCAAACCCCAACCCTTGCCCCATGCAAACCCATCCTTTCGCTCGCCGCCGCGCCGCCGCTTTGGCCGCACTGACCCTTTGTTTCGGCTTGGCTGCCCCCGCCGCCCACGCGCAGGGCACCAAAAACGATGCCCCGCCCCTCAACGGCCTGACCGTGGAGAACCAGCAGGCCTACGCCCGCGCCGTGATGGCCGCCGCCAAAGCCCCCGACCCCAACCAGGCCGACGATGCCTACGACAACTCGCGGCGCTACCGCAAGCTGACGGGCGAGCAAAAAATGTCCATCAAATTCACCTGGACGCCGGCCGCCGTGCAGCACCTCACCGACAAGCGCCAACTCCTGCTCTGGAATGTGGTGGAGAACATCAGCACCGACCTCGGCCGCAGCCTCGAAGGCAGCCAGGCCGCCAACTACGTGGCCCCGCTCCGCAAAATCAAGACCATCGCCCTCACCACCACGCCCAAAGTGCCCACGGCCGCTCAGATGGGGTCGCAGCACGGCTTCTTTTACTCCTTTGACAAGGCCACCGGGGTGCTGACAATGGCCATGAGCACCAGCGACCAAGTGAAGGCCCCCATCAGCGAAGATTCCGAGAACGTCACCTCCAACTGGGTGCGGGCCAACATCAAGTAGCGCCGCCACCAGCGGCCCCGCCCGCTGCCCGCCCTACCAAAGCCCCGCGCACTGGCCGTGCGCGGGGCTTTTTGCGTAGTTTTGACGAATTACCGCTTTCCCTTCCCGCCGTCGTAGCATGACCGACTCCGCCGCCTTCTACACCACCCGCTGGGCCGACATGGACCCCAACGGCCACCTGCGCCACTCGGCCTACGCCGACTTTGCCGCCGACCAGCGGGTGCGTTTCCTGGCCGC
>JANXUO010000313.1 GCA_025356245.1 Hymenobacter sp. | reverse complement strand
GGCTGCCTCTTTCTCTTTGTGGTGGATGCTGCCTGGCTTAAAAACATCGTCAGCCCGCGCCAGCGGGCGTCATCCGTTCAATCCGTTCAATCCGTTCAATCCGTTCGAATCTGCGGTCTATTTGGCCGTGTCGCGCATCATCCGAATTTTGTCGTGGGCTTCGCGCACGCCGCTGGCCTGCTTTTCGATAACTGCCTTGAGAACGGGCGAGATACCTTCAACTTTGAGGGCGGTTTCGTAGGCTTTCTTGGCGTAGTCTTCGCCGCGCTCGCACTCGACGAGCACGGCCTTATTGTCTTTGCTGGTGAGGGCGGCCTTAAGGTCAATCCAGGCGCGGTGGACGGCGCTGGTTACCGAAGACTCTTCTTCGGGCTTGAGGTCCATCTTGAACATCTGGTCCTCTATTTCGGTGATGTAGCCGGCGCGTTGCGCCGCGTAGTGCTTGAAGGTGGCCTTCAGGGTAGGGTCTTCGACGTCGGTCATGGCGTCGGCGTACCCTTTTTGGCCATCTTTGAGGGTTTCGATGAGCTCGTTGAGCAGGGCTTGGGTGGCTTTGGCTTCCATGATGGGAAAGGGGAAAGTGAAGTGAGTTTGTTTACCCGGCTTTACTAACCTTTCGGCGGGAAGGTTGCGTGCGCTTTGCTTAATGTTGAAGGTTGAATGCTGAGGGTTGAATGCTGAATTGGCGACGTTATCTAATTCAACCCTCAACCCTCAGCATTCCAGCGCCAAGGGCCAGCCCGGCCAGGTAACCGGTAGTCCAGGCTGCCTGGAAATTGAATCCACCAGTAATGCCGTCTATGTCAAGAACTTCGCCGGCAAAGAACAAGCCGGGAACGCGGCGGCTTTGCATGGTAGCCAAGTCAATTTCGGCCAGTGAGATGCCGCCGCAGGTCACGAACTCGTCCTTGTAAGTGGTTTTGCCGCGCACCTCGAGCGGCGTGCGGAGCAGCAATTCCAGCAGGCGACTTTGGGCTTTGGCGGGCAGCTCGTTCCAGCGGGTGTCGGGAGTGGCGCCGGCCAGGTCGGTGAGGGTGCGCCAGAGGCGTTGGGGCAGGCCGTGCAGGGGGTTGGCGGCCACGGTTTTGCGGCCGTTTTCGAGGCGGTAGCGCTGGGTTTCGAGGCGAAGGGTTTCGTCGTTGTGGGCGGGCAGCCAGTTGATGAGCGCCGTGCCGGTGTAAGCCAGCTCGTGCAGGCGGCGGGCGCCAAAGGCCGACAGCTTGAGCACGGCCGGCCCGCTCAATCCCCAGTGTGTGACTAAAATAGGCCCTTCGTAGTGCAGCTTTTCGCCGGCCAGCGTTACCCGCGCCAGAAGTACGCTCAGGCCCGGCAACTCGCGCAACGGCGACGTAGGCACGTTGAAGGTGAAAAGCGAGGGCACCGGCTCGGCCACGGCGTGGCCCAGGGGGCGTAGCCAGTCGTACTGGACGCTTTTGGGGTTGCCGCCGGTGGCGATGAGTAGGCGGTCGGTGTTAAAATCAGTGCCAAGCGCGGCGGCCCCGCTGCCGCTCAGCATCAAGCTAAAACCGCCGCCAGTTGATGGCACAATGGATTCAACAGCAGTATGTAAGTAAATTTTGACGCCTGCTTTTTGGGCTGCTTCCTCCAACGCCCTGGCAATGGTTTCGCTGCTGTTGCTGACGGGAAACATTCGGCCGTCGGCCTCCGTTTTGAGGGCCACGCCGCGCCGGGCAAACCAGGCAATGGTATCGGCCACGCCAAAGCGCTGAAAAGCCGTCTTAAGCTGCTTGCCGCCGCGCGGGTAGTGCGGCAGCAGCTGCGCCGCCGACTCGGCCGCATGGGTAACGTTGCAACGCCCGCCGCCCGAAATTCGCACTTTGGCCAGCGTCTTGCCCGTTTTTTCGAGCAGCATCACCCGCGCTTCGGGGTTGGCCTCGGCGCAGGCAATGGCGGCAAAAAAGCCAGCGGCGCCGCCGCCTACGATAATCACGGTGGGAGAGGAGGCGACGTTCACAGCTGTAAAATTACGGCCGGGCAGGGGGTTGGCAATGCGTTGAAAGAGACGGGTGCTGTCGGAAGGGGCGCGGCGATTGAAAAATTACAGCAACGCGCCGCCGTAGACTGTGGCTTGGTATAATGCACGACCTACCTCCGCCGCTAAGTAGAGATGGAAAACGCGGAGCCAATTTTGGTCCAAAACATCTCCTGCTTCAACTTGCCTTTCGACAACGAATTTTCGAAAGGCAACCGGTTTCTGCACGACAATGTGAGTTGGGAAATTGATGAAATATAAAAAAAGGACCTCCGCTGAAATTTCAGCGAAGGTCCTTTTTTATTTAGCCGTAATCAGTTCGAAAATCTTAATTCGAAGAGTTGGAATGAATTTCGTATTTTTATCTTCGAGGTGTCTGTTCATTGGATTTATAATTGCATTGGCAACCCCGCCCGACCCGTAAAATCTGCTGAAGTCTTCTTCAAAATAAGCGTCTATCTGAACGGTGTCCACGATTTCAAGGAAATGCTTTTCTTGCTTGAAACGCACTGGTATGAAATGAAAAATTGCAGCGACTTCCGTCAGGTTTTCATATTTTTCGACCAAGACATCCGCATTTTCAAAATCTAGCCTTATTGGTCTTACGTTTTGATTGATAGTAGTAACCGCGAGCAAATTGTAGCCCAACTCTCTTTGATTGAAAGCTTCTAAAACAACTGCCCCGCCGTAGTTTCCATTGGCAAGCTGAAACGTCAAACAATCCCCTTTTCTAAACGGGGCCGGGCGAAATATTTTCTTCTTTCGTGTCTTAGCTTTTAGTCTTTCGGTTCGGAGTACCTCTAAAAAATTTGCAAGTACAGTTTCACGCTTTTTTAAGTCCTGTGGTGTTGCATCCAACTCTCGCCACACTTCCAAATCAGCCCCCGATTCAATTGTGGCTTCTACTCGGTTAAATAACTCAGGGGAAAGCATTTTACATTCCCATTCTGCTTTTGCCAGCGCAAACCAAAAATTATTTGCTTCTTCAGGGTCGTTGACGATTTCTTGTTTTTTCGCAATAAGGTATTCAGAAATAGCCGCAACAGCATGGCCGTCGTTGTATAAATCAAAAAAATCATCGCGCACATCCCCAAAGGTGTCATTAGATGCTATTGCGGTTCCCCAGGCTCCCATGCCGTTCTGTTTTATATATTTTTAATTTACGAACATTGGAAAGCCGTGATTAAAGGCTCATGCCATTCGTACATCATAAGCCGCAAACTGCCCATCGACAGATAATACCGCCATATCCTCCGCAATTGCTTGGGCGATGATAGCCCGGTCAAAAGGGTCGCGGTGATGATAGGGAAGTGTTTGTAGTTGCAACAAGTGCGTGAGCCGGAGCGGCAGAATTGCAATGCCAGCGGGGACAAGGTCGTTCAGGGGACGGAGCGGGGAGAGTTTGCCGGTGCTTGTCTTGATGGCTATTTCCCAGAGGCTGACGATGCTGACGAATTTGCGATTTTTTGGGTCAGTGATGAGGGTGCGGTGGGCGTTGCTGAGGTGGGTGTTGCCAGTCACGTACCACAGTAGCGCGTGGGTGTCGAGGAGAATGTCCATGCTACATATAGTCCTTGAAGTCCTCTAGTGGCGCATCAAAGTCATCGGCCATATGGGCGATGAAGTGCTTGCCAGCCCCGAATTTTAAAGGCAAGCGCGGGCTGCCGTCGCTCAAGAGCGGACCAAGCACCTCAACATCGTCTTCAAAGAGGTGCTGACCGGTGTGCGATGGGCTGGGCACGGGACTGCCTTGTAAAGCATCCGAAAGCCCTTCCGGGGTACGGGCAGCTTTTTGCCACAGGTAATCAATAAAATCGGCAGCCTGTGCCTGCAAATGAGCGGGAAGGGCCGAAAACTTGGAAATCGAAGCTAGGTCGTTCATGGCTGTAAGTCAAATTTGGTGGTTCAACGTGCCCGCCCGCTGGTAGGTGCCCGGTGGTTAGCCCATTGTGTGGTAAACCGCCTGCACGTCCTCGTCTTCCTCAAATTTCTCAATCAATTTCTCTACTTCCTCGGCTTGCTCGTCGTTGAGGGTGGTGGTGGTGTTGGGGACGCGCTGGAGGGTGGCACTTAACACGTTGAGCCCCTTCGTTTCAATGGCTTTCTGCATTTGGCCGAAGTCGGTGAAAGCGGTTTCGACCACCATGTAATTGTGCACCGCGCCGTGCTCGTCCTCTTCCTGGGTTTCGTACACATCTTCGGCTCCTACGTCGATGAGGTCGAGCTCCAACTCGTCGCGGTCAAGGCCTTCGGCGGCGAGCTTGAACACGCCTTTGCGGGTGAAGGTGTAGTCGCTGCTGCCGGCCGTGCCGAGGGTGCCGCTGTTGCGGTTGAAATACAGGCGCACGTTGCTGACGGTGCGGGTGGGGTTGTCGGTAGCGGTTTCGACGACAATGGCGATGCCGTGGGGGCCATAGCCTTCGTACACAACTTCTTGATAATCTTTCTCTTCCTTGCCAGTGGCGCGTTTGATGGCGGCTTCCACGCGGTCTTTGGGCATGTTTACGCCCTTGGCGTTGAGCATGGCCGAGCGCAGGCGGGCGTTGGTGTCGGGGTTGGGGCCGGAATCTTTGACGGCCATCACGATTTCCTTGCCGATGCGGGTGAAGTCTTTGGACATCCGGTCCCAGCGTTTCATTTTGCGGCCTTTCCGAAATTCAAATGCGCGTCCCATGGGGTGAGGTGGTGAGGTGGTGGATTGAAGCGGCGGCGTTAAGATGGGCTTTCGGCTTCGGGTTGGGATAAAAACGGGCCGCAAGTTAGCGACGGAGGCGGGGCTTGGAGGGTTTGAGGGGCTTTTTGGGGCGGTGTCGTTGCTGGTGTTGATGAAAAGCCTCGGCGCAATTTCGTTCCGCTTCGGTCGGCTCCTCGGTATATTGTTGAAAGGTTTCGCTTTCGCCTTGCCGAACTTCAAACAGTTCGTAGTGGCCCTCGTTGCCGGGCGGGTAGCCGGCTAGGTTGATGCGGAGGCAGCCGGTTGCGGGTTCGTAGCGGTAGGTGCCGCGCTGCACGTCGGGGCCTTTGAGGTCGGTGAAAGTGAAGACGATGCTGTCGGGGGCCGGGAAGCTGACGCGGCCGGTTTGGGCGAAGTAGCGCG
>JANXUO010000502.1 GCA_025356245.1 Hymenobacter sp. | reverse complement strand
TCGACGAGTCGCGCACCCAGCGCGACGGAAACGACGTGTACGACATCAACGCCAAGGCCACCGTTGCGCTCAATTACCTGCAATTGCCCGTCAATTTCGTGTACACCGCCAACGGGGCCGAAGGTTTTCAGGTCTTCGCCGGGCCGTACCTGGGGCTGCTGCTGGGCGGCTCCACCCAGGTTTCGGTGGTGGCGAAGGAAGCAGCCACCGGGGCCGACGTGTACCGCGATTCCAGCACCGGCACCGTTAAAAGCGGCAGCCAGCAGCCCGACGACGCCAACTCCGTCAGCAGCACCCAAAACCCCAACGGCAGCAAGGAAAACGTGACTTACGTGCGTGGTTTCGACGCCGGCTTGCAGGGCGGCGTGGGCTACCGCTACAAGATGCTGCAAGCCCAGGCCAGCTACCAGCTAGGGTTCTCGAACCTGGTGCCCACCGACGCCCAGGGCCAGGACGTGGGCTACACGGCCAAAAACCGCGGGTTCACTTTTTCGGTGGGCTACTTGTTCGGCAAAGGCAACTAAAACACTCACCTGCGTGAACTTCCGTACCCCTTTACTGGCCAGCCTGCTGCTGTCCGAAGAGCCCACCCCCTACTACCACCGCGTGGCCCAACTTACGGCCACGTACTTTTTTAGCCTGAGCAAGCCTGCCGTTCAATAGCCCCACCTCAGCCCCCGTAGCGCGCGCAACTTACTCCGTGGCCCCGGCCATTACACCAGTAGCCGCCGCAACAGTTTCGGTAGCCGCCGCAACAGTTCCGGTAGGGCCAGAAACAATCTCAGTAGGGCCAGAAACAGTCCCAGTAGGCTCAGCAACAGAACTTTTTTAACCTAACAGGTCATTTTTTGGCATTTTGGCGTGAATTGCCGCCACCGCTGGCTCCCCATTAGCCCTTGGCCTCCACCGTCGCCAGCGCCGCTTCGGCCTGGATGATGTGCCGCTGAATGTGCACCACCAGCAATTCCAGCTGGTCGGTGAGGCGCAGGTAGAGCAGGGGGATGATGGGGTTGGGAATGCGCACGGCGTTGGCGTTCACCTGCCGGGCCAGCAGCACCAGGCTCAGCAATTCATCGAGCTGCCGGCTGAATACTTCGCTTACCGTGCGCGGCAAGCGGGTGCCGGTGGGCGCGTAGCGGTCGGGCGAGGTAAGGGCTTTTTCGCCGGCCGGGCGGCGCATGGCCGCTATCATGCGGCTGCCCACAAAACCCGATTTGACGGCGGCGGCGGGCTGGCTGCCCCGGCCTTGCGCTTGCTTGAGGCGCTTGCGGATTTCGGGCAGAAAATAGCCGCCCACAATGTTGAGGTGTTCAAGGCACTGGCCCACCGTCCAGCGGCCCACGCCGGGGCGGCGGTTCAGTACGTCGGCCGCCAAGGGGCGAAAGCGCTGCTGGGCTTTCACGCGCAGCACGAGCAGGGCGTTGGTTAGCTCATCAAAAAAATCGGCGGTCGCACGAAGGGGCGCAGGCATGGGCAAAGCACGGAAAATCGACGTAATAATACGCCCTAACGCGGGCTTGTGCCCCCGGCCGGCCGCGTAGGCCCGTGCCAGCAGCTGGCCACAACCCGGCGGTGGGCCGCCAAAGCGGCGACCCACCGCTATCTTTCCCGCATGGTTTCCTATTCTTCTTTTGTTGCCCCTCAATTTCGGCGCACGGCCGGCCTGCTGTTGGGCGTGGCAACGCTGGCCGCCAGCCAGCCCCTCACCGCCCAGGCCCAGGCCGTGCCCAACCCCGTCGAGCGCATCGAAAACCTGGTGACTTTCGGAACCGCTGCCTCGCCCAAGTGGGGCGACGACGACCATACCCAGACGTTCTTTTTTCTGACCCCCGAGAAACAGCGCCAGCCCGTGTACATCCGCATCTGGGACGCTGACTGCGGCGGGGCCAACGACGATATCAAGGGGGCGGCCGACACCAAAACCACCTTCGCGCTCTACGGCGGCCCTGGCACGTTTACCGGCCCCCAGGCCCGCACCCCGCGCCCCACCACCCCCGTGCCGCCGGGCCGCCAGCTCCAGTCCCGCACCTTTGGCGTCGATGCCAACTACGATGGCAAGTGGTTCGTGTTCGGCCCCCTCAATCCCCTCGAAGGGGAATTGGCCGAGGAGTTTAAAGGCCGCGTGTTTAAAGTGGTAGCCACCGGCCAGGGTGGCAACGACGGCAACGTGTACCGCTACTTTTTCAGCACCAGCCCCACCGAGAACATCCCCGTCGAGGGCGGCAACGCCTTTACCTACGAATACTGCTTCCGGCTGCCGGCCACCACCTCGCGCACCACCATCCACCTCTATCCTTTTGTAAACGACAAGGTGGTGAGTATCAAACAAAGTAATTTCGACATGGACAAAGGGGCCAGCATCAACGTCTTTAGCGTAGCCAAAAACGGCCAGGCCGCCACCGCCAGCGCCGACGGCACCTGGGCCAGCAGCGTACTCCCCATTACG
>JANXUO010000498.1 GCA_025356245.1 Hymenobacter sp. | reverse complement strand
GGGCCATGGGGTTGGTGCGGGCCAGCTTTTCTACCTCACGCTTGAAATGGGCAGCTACCGTGGGCGGCCACACCTTGGCCTCGGCGCGGGCGCGGAGGCGGCCCACATCCTGGTCGGGACCTTCCTGGCCCAACTCATCCTGCAAGGTTTTGAGCTGTTTGCGCAGGAAGTACTCACGCTGCTCGGCGTCGATGCCGGTGTGAGTTTTGGTGCGGATGTCGTTTTTGATTTCCAGCAACTCCACCTGGCTCAGCAGGGCTTCGAGCAAAAAACGGGCTTGTTGTTCCGGGTCTTCCTGTTCGAGCAGGCGCTGCTTGGCGGGCAGTTCGAGTTGCACATTACTCGACAGAAAGTGAATGAGGAAAGCCGGCGACTGAATGCCTTCGAGCATGGCGCGGGCCTCCATCGGAATTTCGGGGGTCAGCTCCAGCACCTTCAGGGCGGCCTCGCGTAAGCTTTGCAGCAGGGCAAAGTCGTTGGGCTGCTCGGGGTCGAGGGCCGTTTCGGGGAAGTAAGCCACACGGGCCGTCAGGCGGGGCTCGTGGCTGATTTCCTCCAGCACCCGGAAGCGCACCTGGCCCTGGATGATGACCGTCACCTGCCCGTCGGGCTGCTCGATGAGCTTGAGGATGCGGGCCAGCGTGCCCACCTCGTGCAGGTCGGCCACGGCGGGCTCGTCGGCGTCGGGGCTGAGTTGAGCCACTACGCCCAACAGCTTATCGCCCTTGTTGTAAAGGGCTTTTACCAAGCGCACACTTTTGGCGCGGGTAACAGTAACGGGCAGCACCACCCCCGGAAACAGCACCGTGTTGCGCACTGGCATCAGCGAGAGGGTAGCGGGCGCGTCGTCGCCGTTGAGCAAGTGGTCGGGGTCGGCGGCCATGATGGCAATGGCCTCGGGCTGGCCCTCGCCCAGGCGGCGAAGCGCGGCAGTGGAGAGCCCCGAAGTAGTAAGGTGCATAAAATTGCTAAGTAAGCGCTAAGGGACAGTAGGTGGGCGGCGGAGCCAGCAACCCGCAAGCCACCAAAAAAGCAGCGGGTGCCAGAGTGGCAGCCACCGCCGCAAAAACGGCCGTCGGGCAAGATACAACCCACCGCTCCCGCCACCGCCCAAAGCCCGTGCCAGCGGCAAAATGACGCTTGAAAAGTGCCGGTTAGTGCCCCTTGCCGGGTGAATACTGGCGGTAAAACCAAGCCAACTGATGCCCTGTTTCTCGCACATATACCTAAAATATCGGAACTTGCAGCCATTATCGTTTTATTACGACTCCATTATGCCCTTTTCGGTACGTTTGCACAGGCGATGGGCGTTGGCAACGCTGTTGTTGGCGGGCTGGCTTTGGCCCGCGCTGGCCCAGGCCCAGCGGCGCGCCCCGCGAGCCATACCGCCCGCCGCCTCCCCTTCGCAGGATACCACAAGCGGGGGCGCTTCGGCGCGGCCCGCCACCCGCCCCGCCGCGGCCAACAAGGCCACTAAAGTACCCGCTGCCGCATACCGCGTGCGCAGCCTGAGCAGCCGCACCAGCCGCAAGCTGCACCTGCGCCCCGACGGCACCCCCGATTTTGTCAACATCAACAAGTACAACTTCTACGAAGATAAAAAGGCCCTGCGCGCCATTGCCAAGGCCGAGCGCCGCCGCCAATATCACCAGGCGCGGCTGCTGCTCGAAGACTACGTGGCCCGGTTTGGCCCCGCCAATTTTGCCCGCAACACCGGCATGCTCTGGCGCGTGGGCCAGCTGCTCGAGCGCGACAGCCAGACCGTAAAAGCCAAGGCCTACTACCGCCTCGCCCTCAAGCACCACCGCACCGACATCACCAAAGTACAATTGTACTACGACTCGCTCGAACAAAAGAACGAGCAGCTTTACGTGCCCATGAAGGTGTATTACGACTTGGTGGAGTACCGCAAAAACATCAATACCTTTCACCCGCCCAAAGGCGTGTACACCAGCATGGGCGACGCCATCAACAGCAAGGCCCCCGACTACGGCCCCGCCCTGGCCGGCAACGATACCGTGCTGCTGTTCAGCAGCAAGCGCAAGCGACGCGGCCTCACCAGCACCGTGGACGAAGACCTGTACACCTCGCGCAAGGAGGGCACGTTTTGGACCGACGCCGAGCCGCTGCCCAAGCCCATCAACTCGGGCTACAACGAGGGCTCGGCATGCTTTAGCAAGGACGGGCGCACCATCTTTTTCGCCCGCTGCGAGTGCCCCGGCTGCCACAGCAACTGCGATTTGTTTACCGCTACCAAGGGCACCAACGGCAAGTGGAGCGTCCCCAAAAGCCTGGGCGAGCAAGTCAATTCGCCGTCCTGGGACTCGCAGCCCACGCTGTCGCAAAGCGGTGACACGCTGTATTTTGCCTCCGACCGCCTGGGCGGCTTTGGGCTCAGCGACATCTATTTCACGCGCAAGCTCAAAAACGGGCAGTGGAGCGCGGCCGAAAATGTGGGGCCCGTGGTCAACACCCGCGAAAACGAAGTCAGCCCATTCTACCACCCGCTCTACCACGTGCTGTATTTCAGCTCGCGGGGGCAGCTGCTCAATTTTGGCGATTTTGACATCTATAAAACCTACCGCTTGGGCGGGCGCTGGCAGGAGCCCAAAAACATTGGCCCGCTGGTAAACGGTAAAGGCTCGGAGTATTATTTCACCATCGACAGCCAGAGCAAGAACCTGTACTACGCCCGCTCCGAAGCCACCGACCTCAACAACCTCGACCTCTACTCTTTCCCGCTGCCGATGGAAGCGCAGCCACTGGCCACCACCAAAGTGGAAGGAACCTTGGTGGATTCCGTCACCCAAAGTCCCCTCAAGGGCGTGGTGAGTGTGATTGATACCGACAATGGCATTGAGGTGGCCAGCAAGTACTTACGGGCCGACGGTTCCTTTGATTTTGAGCTGATTGAGGGCGCCCACTACGCACTGCTCATCCAAAGCGACAACTTTTTCAGCGTCGAAAAGCAGTTTGCCCTCACCGGCGACACCACGATGACGCTCTTCACGAACAGCATCAACTACAAGTTGCCGCTGATTTTCAAAAACATTGAATTCGAGGCCGGCAAGGCTACTATTTTGCCCGCTATGCACCCCACGCTCGACCGCATCGCGGTGTTCATGGTGGACCACCCTACCTTTCGGCTCAGCATTGCGGGCCACACCGACACCAGCGGCGACCCCGACGTGAACGAAAAGCTGTCGCAGGACCGCGCCCAGGCCATTCGGCGCTACATTGAAGCGAAGGGCAAGCTGCCCGATACCCGCATCGAGAGCTTCGGCTACGGCTCGACCCGCCCGCTCAAAGACGAGCTGTCTGAGGTCGACGCCCGCGTAAACCGCCGCGTGGAGTTCCGCCTCCTCAAGCCCGAAGGCAGCGAGGGCAAGGCCGACCCGGCCGGGGGGGCTGGCTGGAACTAGTTGACAATTAATGATTTAAACTGCGCGTCAGAACAACTGGCCCTGCACCCTGCACGGCGGGGCTGGGGCTGCAAAGCCCGCGACCCGCGCAATAACGGGCGCAAACTGGCCCTATTCGACGACCACGCGGGTGGCTTGGGTGCCGCAACGCAGCAAGTACAAGCCGGGCGCTACGTTAAATACATCGAGGGCGGCAGCGGCGGCGTAGCGGCGCACGGTGCGGCCTTGCAGGTCGAGCAGCAGCACGGGCTGGCCAGCGGGCGCGTGGGCTAACTGCAGGGTGCCGCGGGCGGGGTTGGGCCAGGCCACCAACCGGGTGGCGGCGGTTTCGGTGGGGCGCACGGCCGTGGGCAGCAGCGGGCCGGTGGTGCCGTTGAGGCGCACCGAGACGCTGTTGTTGCCGGCGTTCGACACCACCGCGTCCAGGTCGCCGTCGCCGTCCACGTCGGCCATCATCAAACTCAATGGCTCGGCACCCACGGGCACCTTGGCGGGGTTGCCGAAACCGCCCCGCCCATTGCCTTGGTACACGCTCGTCAGGGCCGCGAATTCGCCCGTAACGAGCAGGTCCGGGTTGCCGTCGCCGTTTACGTCGGCCACGGCCAGGCTGGTGGACGTAAAGTGAAGCCACCTTGGCCGTCGCCCAGGCGGATGCTGACGGTGGAAACGCTGTTGCCAAAATTTTGGTTGGGGGTGCAAACGTCGAGGTTGCCGTCTTTGTTGATGTCGGCCAGCACTACCTGGCGCGGGTTGTTGCCCACGCGCACCGGAGAAGTGGCCGCAAAGGCACCCGTGCCCAAGCCCAGAAACACGCTCACCGTGTTGCCCCCGCCCGGCCGAACGGCCCCGCTGTTGGCCACCAGCAGGTCGGGGTTGCCGTCGTTGTCGATGTCGCCCACGGCCACGCATTCGGGGGTGTTGCCCACCGGCAGGGGGGGAGAGGGAAAGAACGAGCCCGTGCCGTTGCCCAGCAGCACCTGCACGGTGTTGGTGGCCGCGCTGGGCACCAGCACGTCGAGGCGGCCGTCGTTGTTCACGTCGGCCAGGGTCAGGCTGCGGGGTGTGCGGGCCACCGTCAGGCTGCCCGAGTTGAAGAAGTAGCCCCGGCCGTCGCCCAGCCGCACGCTCACCGTGCCGGGCAGGTTGGCCGTCAGCACGTCGAGGTTGCCGTCGTTGTTCACATCGCCGGCGGCCATCCAGATGGGGTTGTCGCCCTGCGGGTTGTTGCCCACGCTCACGCCGCCCGTGCCGGTGAAGCGGCCAGTGCCGTTGGCCAGGCGCACGCTCACCGTGGCCTCGTTCGAGTTGACGGTCAGCAGGTCGGGGCGGCCGTCGTTGTTCACGTCGGCCAGCACCACGTTCTGGGGGGCCAGTCCCACGGGCACGTCGCCGGGGGCCACGAGGCCGCCCGCGCCGTCGCCCAGCAGCAGGCTCACGCTGCCGTCGCTGAAGTTGACGGCCACCAGGTCGAGGAAGCCGTCGCCGTTGATGTCGCCGGTGGCCATGCCAAATGGCCGGTTGCGCAGCCGCACGGCGGGGTCGTTCACAAATGCGCCCGTGCCCGTGCCCCGGCCGATGCTCACGCCCCCATAGGTTTGGTTCAGCACCAGGATGTCGGGCCGGTTGTCGCGGTTGAGGTCGCGCACCAGCACCTGCCCCGGGTCCGCGTTCGCGTCCACGGAACCCGTGCCTGCGAAGCCGCCCCGGCCGTTGCCCAACCGCACCGGGGCCACGCGCAGGCCGGCGCAGGCCGCTACCAGGTCAAGGTTGCCGTCGCCGTTGAAGTCGCCAGTAGCCACGTCCATGGGGAAGCTGCCGGCCCCCAGGTAGATGTTCGTTGTGCCCGCGAAGCCGCCCAGGCCATCGCCCAGCCGCACGCTCACGTCATCGCCTAATCGATTGGCCACCAGCAAGTCGGAGCGGCCGTCGTTGTTCACGTCGGCCACGGCAATGCCGCGCGGGCCGCTGCCCACGCCCACCGAACCCGTGCCCGCGAAGCCGCCCAGGCCGTCGCCCAGCCGAACGGCCACGTTGCCCCCGCCGTAGTTGGCCACCAGCAGGTCGGGGCGGCCGTCGCCGTTCACGTCGGCCAGTGCGATGTTGTAGCCGACCGCCCCGGGGGCCGCGTCGGGCGCGGCCACGAAGGTGCCCCGGCCCGTGCCCAGCCGCACGGCCACGGCCGCGCTGCCCGGACACAGAAAATCCACGTTGCCGTCGCCGTTCACGTCGGCGCACACCAGTTGGGACAGTGCCGCGCCCACGGCCACGGTGTCGGCGGCAGTGCCCGCGAAACCGCCCTGGCCGTTGCCCAGGCGCACTTTCACCACAGGTACCTGCCCCACGTACACCGCCGTGTTCAGCACCAGCATGTCCAGCCGCCCGTCGTTGTTGAGGTCGGCCAGGGCGATGCTCGTCGGGTTGCGGCCAATGGGAAAGCCCGCCGGGTTGGCAAACGTGCCCGGCCCGGCCGCGCCCGGCTCCACGCCCAGGCCGTAGCTGCTGGGCGTGGCGGCCACGCCGGCCGCACTGGCGGCCTGGGCCGTTACGGTCACGCGCAAGGGCTCGCCGGGCAGCAGGCTGCGGAGGGGCGTGAAGCGCACCGTGGCCGTACCCGCCCCGGTGTAAGTGCCCAGAACGGCACCGCGCCACGCGCTCGTCACGCGCACACCGGCGGCGCTGGCCGCCCGTGCGCCCATCGCCTGCGAAAACGTGAACTCCAACGGCGCACTGCGCGGGGCTTCCAGGGTGTTGGCCATCGGCACGCGACTCGTGAGTACCGGGGCCTGCGCCCAGGCACCGCCCAGCGGCAGCAAGCTACTGGCGGCAACCGCCAGCACAAGGGATAGATGTTTCATAAACAGGGCAAAAGAAGAACTGGTGTCCGCCGAAAGATACGGAAAAAGCAAAACCCACCCGGCCAACTACCAAGCGGTAAGGGCCGCAGCCAATGCGGGGCAACGGGTGGCCGCCCCGGCTTTCCGAAACCCTGGGCTTGCCTTCGGCAGCCCCTACCCCACCGCCAGCACCCGCACCGCTTTGCCGTTGAATACGGCCTCTTCCCCCACCCGCTTGCCGCGCAACGCTACGGCCACCGGCGCAGCGGCCGACACGGCAAAGTACTCTTGCCCGGCCACCACCAGCTTACCAGCGCTGATGCCCAGGTAAAACCAGCCCAACGTGGTGTGAACCAATGCCCCCGGCCGCACGGTGTCGCAGGGCGCGTCGGGGCTGATGCGGGCCAGCTCGGCTTGCAGCTGCTGGGCCTGGTGGAGCTGGGCGGCGTTGCGGTTGCGCTCCTCCTGGGCCATGGCGCGGCCGGTTTCGTACTTGTCGCCGGCGCTGCTTTTGGTTTCGGTGTTGGCCGAGGCCTGGGCGGCCTGCATGGCGGCGGTGGCAGCGGCAATGCGCTCGGCGATGAAGGCGGCGCAGGCGGCGTGGAGGGCGGGTTTGG
>JANXUO010000285.1 GCA_025356245.1 Hymenobacter sp. | reverse complement strand
TTCTGGCGGTTCAATTCCTGGACCATTCCGCAGTACGACATGACGCTGGGCTACATGTTCAACGACAAGCACGACCTGGGTATTGAGGTGAGCTGGAACCACCTGAAGTATGTGGTCGATGACAACCAGGTAATTCGCGTGCGCGGCCAGATTAGGGGCCACCAAATCGACAAGGACACGCTGGTGACGCCCGACTTTGTGCATTTGCAGCATACCAACGGCAACAACTACCTCATGCTGAACCTGGTGAAGCGCCGGCAGTTGCGCGTGGGGCGGCACCTGGCCCTGGGTGCCATTGGCAAAGTGGGCGCGGGGCCGCTCATCAGCTACACCGTATCCACGGTGCTGGGCAACCACTCCGAGGGGCCATTTCATTACCACGGCTGGGTGGCAGGAGCCAGCCTGGGCCTGCGGCTTGACGTATTTCGCTACTTTTTCCTGCAAACCGACGCGCAGGGTGCCTTCGCTAACTACACCAACACCTGGCTTGGGGCGGACCGGCAGGGGCGGGCTACGCACGTTTTCGGCTCGGGCCAGCTTATTTGGGCGTTTGGGTTCAACGTGCCGCTGTAAGGTTAGCATAGCCCGGATTATAAAGTCCGGGCTATGTATCTACTGCGTCAGACTGTACCGCAGCTGAATACCGCCTTCCGTAGTAGAGTTGCGGAAGGCATTGCTGACGCGGGGCGTTGTGATGGTCTGGCTGTAATACAGTTGCATGTTAAGACGGGTGTTGAGCAGGTAGTCGATGGTGGGGCGCAGCTGGAGCTGCGTCGAGCCGTTGGTAATCTGACTGCTGGGGCGGCCGACTTTCTCGGGGCGGCCCTGGGAGTCGTTGGGGTCAATTACGTCGAGAATGCTGCGTTGCACCGTCACGTTGTCGCGTATGCTGAGGTCGAGGCGGGCGGTGAGGTTATTTTTGAGCACGCGCTGTTCGCCGCCGATGCGGAAGGGCAGCTTGAGGCTGTTGGTGGCGTAGCCGAAGCCGATGACCAACTCGTTGGTATTGAGTTCCGTAACTTGGGCGTTGGTGGTGTTGAGCGAGAGCGTGCGGTTGGTGCGGTACTCGGCGCGGCCGGTTACCTTGTTGGTGGTCTGGAAGTTGATGCCGATGAGCGGCGACAGCGCTTCCACAATGCTGACCTGCCCCACCACGTAATACGGGATATACTGCTGGGTGCTGTTGAGCAGGTAGGGCAGCCGGTCGCCGGGGTCGCTCAGGTAGTTGTTGGCCGTGATGAAGTTGCCCACGCTGTACACCGACGAGTAGGCGTGGTTGAGAGTGAAGGAGCTGAAATACTTCTTCACGAAACCCAGCTGGGCAAACCCGGCGTAATCGACGCGCCAGTTGGGCAGCGGCAACGTACTCAGCGGGTTGTACGACTTGGCCGTGTAGCCATCCGACGACTTACCGTGGTAGGCATCCACAAAGCTCTGAATCAGCACGTCCTGCGAGTTGAACCCGTAGAGGCCGCCCGTGGCGGTGCCGCCGGTGGGATTTTCGCTGGCATCCTGCAAGCGCTGGCGCACAAATTTTCGGTTTTCGACGAAGCGCTCGAAGGCCCGCGAGGTTTCGCCGTTGGCCCCCAAATCGCCGAACAAGGTTTGGATGGTGACGGTGCTGGTGCTGAACGTGCCCGTGCCCAGCGACTGCCGGGGCGCGAGGTGGCCGTCGGCGTAGGTCTGGCCCGTGGCCGAAGTCGAGTCGATGGCTTTGCGGTAGTACACCTCGCGGCTCAGGGTGCTTTGCCGCCGGGCGTCCACCTGAATGTTGAACTCGCGGAAGGGCTCCAGCGGGGTGCGCAGGTTCAGGTTGTCGGTGTAGAGCGAGCTAAGGGCAGTGTTGAGGTACTGGCTTTCGGGCGTGTACCAGCCGTTGCTGGCGGCCTTCTGGTAGAGGTCATCCAGGTTTTGCTGCTGGCCCAGGACGAAGGGCAGGCCGGGGGCCGTGAAGCCGTCGTTGAAGCCAAACATCTTGGTTTTGGGCAGGTAGCCGGGCAGCAGCGTACCGTTGGAGCGGGTGTAGGTGAAGTTGAGCGAGCGGGCGGTCATCACGGCCCGCAAAATGCCTTTCACGAAGCGTAGCGGGTCTTTCTTGGCGGTGTCTTTGGCTTCGGGCTTGGGCCGCGACTCGCCGGGGGCCGCCGCCGCCTCGTCGCGGGCCGGGCTGCGGACCTGCGTGGGCTGGGCGTTGTTGATGATGTTGAGGAACTTGACCTTGTTGTAGAGCTTCACCAGGTCAATCTTGCCATTTGCCGTGATGTCGGCGTTGTTCTGGATGGTATTGCCCAGGTTGAGGGTGGTGGTGGCGGTGTCGGCGTCGGAGGTGGGCACCGGGTTGATGGGGCGGCGCAGGGCCGTGGAGGCCGCCTGCCAAGTGTAGTGGGCCGAGTAGCGGGTGTCGGCGCTCAGCCAGTCAGTAAGCGGGAATTTATCGAGCGGCAGCCGGTAGGTGAGCGAGGCCGTTTGATTGAAGTTGGTGGTGCGGCCGCCGCGCACCAGGTTGTTCTTCAAGGCTTCACGGTTGCGAATGGCTTGGTCGGTATCGCCGAGAGTGGGGCCGGGGCCTTCGTCAATCACGCCCCGATTGGTGGCGGTATAATCAAAAATGAGTGCCTTGGTCAGGTCCCAGCGCACGTCGTAGATGCGGTTGATGAAAAACGCCTTCTGGTAAATGCGCGGAAACACCTCGGTGGGTACCTCGCCAGGGTTGGCGATGCGCTGAAAAAACCGCTCGTTGTAGCGCCGGTCAATGTCGGTGCGGAAGGAGAAGCGCGAGGGCAGCGGCGTGAAGTTAATCTCCTGCAACACCTTGAGGTACGGGTTGCTCAGCGCCTTCACGCCCGACAGCGGCGCGTAGTTTTTGGGCGTGGTCTGGTACACGTAAGCCACGGCCGCCGTGTACGAGCGGGTGTAGTCGCGCAGGGTGCGGATGTCGGAGTGCCAGCGCTCGGCCAGCGAGTAGCTCAGGGCCACATTTTCCACGTCCCAAGGGTGGGGCTTGCGGGTTTTGGTTTTGGCCGGACCGGCACCGGGGGCCAGGCCGGGAGCTGCGCCACCGGCCGGGCCGCGCTCCTTGCGTACGTTCAGCAGGGCAATAGTGCGCGTCGTGGTCTGGTCGATGACCTTGTTGCGGTAGGCGGCTTGGTCTTCCGAGCCGCCCTTAAACTTCTCCAGGCTTTGGCTCAGCTTAGTGTCGGGGTCGAGGGGGTCGTACTTGGGCGTGCGCGATTCGCGGCCGTATTGCAGCAGCACCGGCACCCGCAGGTTGAGGGCGGGCGGCAAAAACTTCTCGGCCGCGATGGTGGCGCTCACGTCGCCCCGGAAAATATTGTCCACCGCCCGCTGCTGGGCCTTGTCCTGCAAGCCCCCGAAGCCAATGGTGGTGTAGCTGCCCGTAGCCGTGATGTTGGCCACGTCGGCCAGTTTCACGCTCAGGCGAGCGGTAGCGGCCAGACCAGCGTCGGTTTCAAAGTCAAACACCCGGAATTCGTCGGCCCACAGGCACACGGTTTTGTTGCCTTCGCCCACGGGCAACTCCAAATTGGCGGGGTTCAGAATGCCAATCATGCAGCCCTGCACGGCCGAAAAATCGGGGTTGCCCACCACCGTAATGGTGGCCCCGTTGGCCAGCACCTTGGTGAAGGGCAGCACCAGATTCACCACATCCTGCTTGTTGCGCTCGCTTTTGGCGTCGATGAAATCCTGAAACGATACGTCCACGTTGTTGGCTTCGGGCCACACGGCCAGCGGGTCGGTCTGGCCGGGCTGGGTCAGCTTGAGGGGCAGGCGGTATTCGTAGTAGTTCTGGGTGTAGTCGGTGCCGATGCGCACAAACGCCTGTACGTCGCCGTCCTGCATCAGCCGGTCTTCAGTATCGCCGTGCAGAAACAGGCGCAGGCGCTTGTAGCGCAGCAAGTTGGTGGTAATGTTTTTATAGGCGGCTTTGGCGTAGCCGTCGCGCAGGTTGGTGACGCACAGGCGCAGACTCTGCTCGTTCTGCACCCGCGAGGTGCTGCTGCTGCCGTACTCCTTGTCGCGTTGAATACCGGGCGGCGTTACGTACGGAATGGCCCCAGTGCCAGCCGCCGCCGACACCCCGTTTTCCTCGATGCTCACCGTCGAAACATTAAAAGCGTCGGCATCGGTGCGGATGTTGCCGCCGGGCCGTCGGGCATCGGTGATGCGGTAGTTGTAGCGCCGCCACTGGTTGGCCACAAACTGAGGCTGCACCAGGCGTAGCACCACGGGCTGGTCCCAGCCGGTCATGTACATCCGCAGAAAACGAATGTTTTTGAAGCCGAAATCGACGTTTGAGGTTTGTCCGTTTTCGACGCGCCGGGTGGGTTCGCGCACCGGAATGCGGAACTGGTACCACGTCACGGGGTCGCCGTTGATGGGGGCGGTCGTCACCTTGTCAATCACGTAGTTCTGACCCACTTCCAGGGCATCTACCTGGCCGG
>JANXUO010000252.1 GCA_025356245.1 Hymenobacter sp. | reverse complement strand
GCCGGGCGGGGCCGTGAGGGTGGCCGGGGCCGCGCCGGGGCAGGCCCCCAGCCACGGGGCCGGCCCCAGGGCCAGGGCCAGCCCGGCGGGCGGCACGGCTTCCACGGCTACGTCGTCGAGGGCGTAAATGGCATCGGGCGGGGCCTGGGTGCCGTAAGGCCGCAAGGCCCGCACGGTGGTAGCGGCGTTGGTTTGGAAGTTGCCCAGCGTAAAGAAACTCTCGCCGCCTTGCGCCACGAACGTGGCTGAAAGTTGGGTGTAGTTGAGCGTATCAGTAACCAGGGGGCTGCCGGGCGGCATCAGTAGCGCCTGGGCCGGTAATGCCAACGGTGGGGCGTTGAGGTTGACCACCGCTGCCCCGAACCGATTACTGGAAAAGTAGGCTGCTAAACCATCGCTCGCGGCGGGGGGACGGTAAGCATTTGTTCTTTCACGAGATTCCGATACCCGCACCCACACCGAAACGCGGTAAGTGCAGCCCGCTAACAAAGGGCGGCTCAAAGCACCCTGAGCATAGTCGCGTAACGTCCCCCCACCCAATTGTTCACTCATTCGTATTAAAATATAACTCATGCCGCCGTGCGGCCTGAACCAGGAGGAGTCATAGGGATAAGTAATTGTGCTCAGAAGATGACGAAGACAAGGCTGGTAATGTGATATACTTCCACTGGCACTAACGCTGTACCAGTTGTAGGCACCCGTTGAAGGGGCGTTATAGGATATGCCATTCAATGGATAAGCGGGCAGGTACGGATGCACACGGTAAATATTAGGGGCCATAGGGTGCGGCGAACGGCAGGCAACGTACTGCTCGAATGAGGGATTCAGGACAAGATTCTGCCCACTGGCAGAAAACCACCCCACAATTGCCAGGAAGACAAGAAAGTATTTAAACGATTTATTTGTATTGCGCATAACGATAAAGCCGTAAAAACCCCGGCGACTGCCAAGGGCAGCCACCGGGGTCGTGTTCTCCATACGATTAATTACTCCGGCTTGCTGATGCGCCCCGCCACCGTGCCAGCAGCGGTGCTCAGGCGGTAGCCGTACAGGCCGGCCGGCAGGCCGGTCAGGTCGAAGGCCACGTCCTGCGCCCCGGCTTCCAGCCAGGCTTCGCGCAGCAGCGTTTGCCGGGGCTGCCCGGTCAGGCCGTCCACCAGCACCAGGCTCACGCGCTGGGCGGCGGGCAGGGCAAAGGTCAGGTGGCCCGTGGCCCCACCCGGCAGCGGGTTGGGGTAGGCCCGCACCTCGGTGGGCGGGGCCACCGCGACGATTACGCCCCCGCCACCCGCCGGGCGGCAGGTCACGTTGTCGGTGCGGAAGTGCCCGCTCAAAGCGGGCGAGGTGCCACACTGGTTCGAAACGGTCAGCGTCAGGCGGAACACCTGGTTGTAGCCCGGCTGCCCGATTAGGAAGTAATTGGGGGCCAGCGCCGCCTGCCCGGCCAGGTAGCTCAAGGCAATGGTGGTCAGTGTGCCGGGCTTGGCAATGCTCGTCAGCGCCCCCACGTTGGTGTAGGCCCCGGCCGCGTAGCTGGCAAACTGCACCTGGTAGCTGTCGTAGTCGCCGGTGGTGTTGCTGATGTCGATGCCGCCGCCGCTGTAAGCCCCGAGGCTGGCCGGGGTGCCGACACTGGTGCTGATGGCCGGCACGGCGCTGCCCGAGCAGCCGTTGAAGCCGAACGACACCGAGGTGGGCGTGAGGGTACTGAGCTGCACCCGGCCCGTGGCCTGGGCCGTGGCCCCGCAGGTGTTGCGGCCCGCTACCACAATGCGGTAATAGCCCACGTTGGCCACCCGCGTGAGGTAGCCGCCGTCGAAGGCGGCGAGGCTCACGGGCAGGGCGGCGTAGGCCACGGTGCGCTGGTAGTTGCCCAAGGGCACGTCGTTGGCATCGGTCCTGGTGACGCTGACGGTGAGGTTGGTCAGGTTGTAAGAAGTGCGGCCGCTTAACAGCAGCGGGTTGCAGCCGTAGATTGCCGGCGTACTGTTGGCGTTGATGTTCTGGCCGTCGATTACCAGCAAGCTGACACTCGGCGGGTCGCTGCTTACGTTGAGGGAGTAATCCTCGCCGTCAATCTGGTCGGGCAGGTAGTAGCCGCCCGCCAGGTTGCAGGCTATTGGGTCGGTGGCGGGCAGCGCCGGGGTGCTCACGGCCAGCGTGGTGGGATTTATAGCTAACAGCGCACCAGCGGCACCCACGCTGTACATATTGCCGTCGAAGGCCAGCTCTATCTGGGCGTTGGTGCCGTATGTGCCGGCAATTGCTGTGCGGACACCCGTCGTCAGGTTATGTACGGCAGCGCCCCCCGTTCCGCCCACTACGAACAGGCGCTTGTTGTCGGCCGAAAACTCCAGCCCGGTGGCATTGCCTGAGCCGGATATTGATATAGGGGAGTTACTAG
>JANXUO010000224.1 GCA_025356245.1 Hymenobacter sp. | reverse complement strand
AAAACACCTGGTACCCGCCGCTGTCGGTGAGAATGGGCCGCGCCCAGCCGTTAAACTTGTGCAGCCCGCCGGCTAGTTTCAGCACCTCCAGCCCCGGCCGCAGGTACAGGTGGTAGGTGTTGCCGAGGATGATGTGGGCGTTGATGTCGGTGGCCAGGGTTTGCTGGTTCACCGCCTTCACGGTGCCCACCGTGCCCACGGGCATAAAAATCGGCGTTTCGATGGTGCCGTGCGCTGTGGTCAGCGCTCCGGCCCGAGCCTTACTGCCCGCATCGCGGGCCTGGAGGTCAAATGTCATAGAAGCTGTATAGCGGGTTTTCGGCCCACGCAATAGGCCGCAAAGGTAGCGGGAGGGCCGGCGGGACGGGGGGGCGATGGCATTTTCCAGTTGTCGGACCACTGCCTTGAACAACCCTCCCGCTACCTTTGCCCTCTGCTTATGCCCCAATTTTTAGCTTACCTGCCCTGGCCCGCCTGGCTGCCGCTGGCTGCCCTGCTGGTGCAGCTCTACTACGCGGTGCGCTACTTCTGGCCCTTTGCCACCCGCCCCGCCGAGGCTGGTTTCGACGCCCCCGGCCCCGCTGCCGCTCCGCTTTCCATTCTCGTGTGCGCCCGCAACGAGCTGGATAACCTCCGCGAGCTGCTGCCCTTGCTGCTGCAACAGCAGCACCCCGCCGACCTCGAAATCGTGCTCATCGACGACCGCAGCCGCGACGATACCTACCTCTACGCCCAGCAACTAGCCCAATACTACCCCACCCGCTTCCGCCTGGTGACGGTGGCGCACACGCCCGCCAACTTCGCCCCCAAGAAATACGCCCTTACCCTCGGCATCAAGGCTGCCCGCCACGAGCACCTGCTTTTTACCGATGCCGACTGCCGCCCCGCCTCCCCGCATTGGGCCACGCTCATGCAGCGTGGCTTTGCCGCTGGCCCCGCTGCCGGCCCGCTGTATCTAGTCCTCGGGGCTTCCTTCCCGGCCGTTGGCCCCGGCTTGCTCAACCGCCTGGTGCGCTACGAAACGCTGCTCACTGCCGCCCAGTACCTGGGCTTTGCCGGGCGCGGCCGGCCCTACATGGGCGTGGGCCGCAACCTGGCTTACACCCGCGCCACCTTCCGGGCCACCAAGGGCTTTGCCCGCCACATCCGCCGCCTCAGCGGCGACGACGACCTGCTGGTGCAGGACGCCGTGCAGCACGGCGCCACGGCCGTCGTCGTGGCCGACCCGCCCGCTCAAACCACCACCCAGGCCCCCGCCAGCTGGGCCGCGTGGTGGCGGCAGAAGCGCCGCCACCTCTCGGCCGGCACCCAGTACCGCCCCGCCGACCGCGCCCGCATCGGCATTTTTATGGCTGCCAACGACTTATTTTACGTCGGGGCCGGGGTGGGCGCGTGGTTTCCGCAAGCTTGGGTATCTTTGATAATCATTTGCACTGCCCGAACCTTTTTAACCACGGCCGTATATGTCAAAGTAGCCCGGCGCTTGGGCCAGCCTTTTCCGCTGCTGTGGCTGCCTTTGCTCGATTTCGCCTACTTTATTCAGTTCCTTTTTCTGGGACTTTCCCTGTCTATCAATCGCCGCCTTCGATGGAAGTAAGTAACGACGCCAACAACCCTGAGCTGCAAAAGCAATTTTCGGCCAAAGCCAAGCACGACTTCAAGCTCATCCGCGCTGCCGTAGATGGCGGCGACGAAAAAGCCTACGCCGAGCTGATGCACATCTACAAAAAGCCCGTTTATCACGTGGTGCTGAAGATGGTGCGCAACCAGGACGACGCCGAAGACCTCACCATTGAGGCGTTCGCCAAGGCGTTTCGCAACCTGCACAAGTTCAACCCCGAATACGCTTTCAGTACCTGGCTTTTTCGCATCGCCACCAACAACTGCATCGATTTTATTCGCAAGAATAAAATCAAAACCATGTCGATTGACTCGGCCTTCAAGGTCGATAACGGCGACGAAATCACCATCGATTTCCGCGATAACGACCTCAACCCCGCCGAGCACGCCATCCGCAACCAGAAAATCGAAATCATGCGCCAGGTAGTCGAGCAGCTGCCCGACAAATACCGCCGCCTGGTATCGCTGCGCTACTTTGATGAGTTGAGCTACGAGGAAATCGCCACCGAGCTAAAAGCCCCCCTGGGCACCGTGAAAGCCCAGCTCCACCGCGCCCGCGAGTTGCTTTTTGACATGGTAAAACACACCAAGCAAATTATCTAAGTTGGGCGCTGGGACTTAGTTTGTACCGCGCAGCTCCAGCTTCGCGTCGCCGGAACGGCGAATAACTCGCGGAGGCTG
>JANXUO010000211.1 GCA_025356245.1 Hymenobacter sp. | reverse complement strand
AGGCGGTAGAGGCTGCCCACGGTTTCCATGTTGTGCGAAATCACCTCCTGGCCGCCGCTGCACATGGTGTCGAGCGCGTCCCAGTTGGCTTTCACGTCGGGTATCAGGGTTTCGATGGTCGTGCCGGGGCTCAATTGTTTGGTGAGCACCACCGTGTCGCGCCACACGGCGGCCCCGCGGTCCTTGAGCTCGTCGCGGTTCACGCTGGTGATGACGGCGTGCTTCACCTTCATCAGGGCGATGGCCTCGGCCACGCGGCGGGGCTCGTCGAGGTCGAGCTCGGTGGGGCGGCCGGTGGCCACGGCGCAAAACGAACACGAGCGGGTGCAGATGTTGCCCAGAATCATGAACGTAGCCGTGCCCGCGCCCCAGCACTCGCCCATGTTGGGGCAATTGCCGCTCTCGCAGATGGTGTGCAGCTTGTGCTCGTCCACGAGGCGGCGCACGGCGGCGTACTCTTCGCCCACGGGCAGCTTTACGCGCAGCCAGTCGGGCTTGCGCGGGCGCACCGCCACGGGCGGCGCCACTTGCGGCTGGGTGAGGATAGGCAGGTCAATCATTCGGGAAATGTTGAGGGTTGAATGCTGAATGTTGAATGGGAAAGGTTGCGTGTTGGGTGCTGAGTACTTGGCTAGGCACTTGGCTGTTCCTGCACTTGGTAAGGATTGATGTTTGTTCGATTCCACCCCCCTCAACATTTAACATTCAACCCTCAACATTCAACATTTTAGGAGCGGTAGCCCAGGTACAGGGTTAAGTACACCGAGGGGAAAAACTGGTGGTTGATGTCGTCGGTGCCGAGGGCGAGGGGGGCAAGCGTGCGGAGGCGGCGGGTGTAGGCTTCGAGCAGAAATCCGACTTCGAGGCCGGCCACGGCGTCGCGGTAGCGGCCATACTCGAAGCTGAGGGCCCCGCGCAGGTGGGCACCCGGCACAATGCTGGTGCCGCCGATGCCCGCGAAGAGCGGGGCGCGGTCGATGATAAGGTTCTCGTTGGGGTGCTTGGCGGGGTCGTACTGCTCGTCGCGAATGTCGTCGGACTGCCTGATTTGGCCGGGCGAGGACGCCGTGTAGTCGTAGCTGACATAGTAGGGCATGAGCAGGCCCAGCGACGGCCCGGCGCTGAGCAGGGCATTCACCTGCACCCCGGCTTCGGGCGCTTTGCGAAACAGCACCCGCTGCAGGCCCACCGAAGGCCGCAAGGCCAGGCCGTAGTTGGTTTTGCGCAGCGTGTAGCTGCCGCCCGTGCTTTGGTTGAGGAACCGCTCCTCCTTGGGGTTTTTGAAAGAAACGCCCTCCAGGCTCCAGAACCGCAACCAGCGGTCGTCAAGTACCTTCGACGAGCGCAGCATGACGCCGCCCAGCAAGCCGCCCTGGGTGTTAAAATTGGCCCCGAACACAAACTCCTTGCGGTACGACTGGTCGTCGGCCATGGCCTCCGGCGTGGCCTGCCAGGCCGGCACCCCGCGTTGCTGCCCGTGGGCAGTGCCTGCCAGCAGCAGCGCCACCAGCAGCGGCAGGAGACCCCGTAATTTCGACGTTGTGCGCACAGCCATGGATTTCGAAAATTGATGATGCATACCCAGCCAAACCAGGTGGGCCGGGGGTTGGGTTCCGGGGTGGGGCCACCCGCCGCGCCGGCCCTACAACCACCGGCCCGGCCCAAGGGTTACCTTCGCTGCCCCGGCCTGTTGTTTCACCTCCCAAAGATACCGCCCCGTGTCCACTGCCCCCACCGCCACCGCCCGTTACCTAGGCCAGCTCCGCACCGAAGCCACCCACGTGGCCTCGGGTACCGTCATCCAAACCGATGCGCCCGTCGACAACCACGGCCGGGGCGAAACCTTCTCCCCCACCGATTTGGTGTGCACCGCCCTGGCCACCTGCATCGTCACGACGATGGCCATTGTGGCCGAGCGCCGCACAGTTGGCCTCGAGGGGGCCACCTTCGCCGTCACCAAGCACATGAGCACCGCGCCGCCGCGCCGCATTGCCGCCATCGACGTGCACCTGACGCTGCCCGCCGCCCTCGATGCCACCGAGCGCGGCATCC
>JANXUO010000173.1 GCA_025356245.1 Hymenobacter sp. | reverse complement strand
GCCGACGTGGGCGACGTGCCGCTACACGACGTGGGCCACCGCGCCATTTTGCCCGGCTTGGTTGACCCGCACGTTCACATCAACGAGCCGGGCCGTACCGACTGGGAAGGCTTCAACACGGCCACTCGCGCCGCGCTGGCCGGCGGGCTTACCAGTCTGGTAGATATGACGTTGAACTCGGCCCCGGTCACAACGTCGGTGGCCAGCCTGCGCCTGAAACAGGCGGCCACCCAGGGCCAGTTGCACACCAACGTGGGCTTCTGGGGCGGCGTGGTGCCCGGTAACGCCGCCGACATCGAGCCGCTGATTGCCGCCGGGGTGCTGGGCTTCAAAGCCTTCCTCACCCACTCCGGCATCGACGATTTTCCGAACGCCACCGAGGCTGACCTGCGCCGCGTAATGCCCCTGCTGGCCCGCCACCGGCTGCCGCTGCTGGTGCATTGCGAGCTGTCGGAACCCAACGACGAGTGGCTGCAAAACGACCGCCGCTCGTACCCCAACTACCTGGCCTCAAGGCCCAAAGCGTGGGAAGATAATGCGATAAATCTCATGATTCGGCTGTGCGAGGAATTCGACTGCCCCACCCACATTGTGCATTTATCGTCGGCTAATTCTATTGCGCCCATTGCCGCCGCCAAGGCCCGCGGCCTGCCCCTGACGGTCGAAACCGGCCAACATTACCTCTACTTCAACGCGGAGGACATTGCTGACGGCCAAACCCAGTTCAAGTGCGCCCCGCCCATCCGCGAACGCGCTAACAACGAGCAGCTTTGGGCCGCGCTGCAAGCTGGCATCATCGACTTCGTGGCCACCGACCACTCGCCCGCGCCGCCCGACCTCAAACAGCTAACCAGCGGCGACTTTGCCAGCGCCTGGGGCGGCATTGCCTCGTTGCAGCTGGCCCTGCCGACGCTCTGGACGGCCGCCCGCCCCCGTGGCGCTACTCTGGCCGACATGGCCCGCTGGCTCAGCCAGCACCCCGCCAAACTCGCGGGCCAAAGCCGAAAAAAAGGCCAGATTGCGCCCGGCTTCGACGCCGATTTGCTGGTGTTCGATGCCGAAAAAACCTTCGTCGTCACCGCCGACCTGCTGCAGCACAAACACAAAGTGTCGCCTTACATTTGCCAGGAATTGACGGGGGTAGTGGAGCAGACTTTTCTGAGGGGCACGTCGGTGTACCAACGCCCCGCGTTTGCCCACCTCAACCACGGCGAATTTTTAACCCGGTAGCTGAATGCAGCAGGAATACACGGCCCGCGCCGAGCGCATCATGCAGCGCATTGAGGAGCTGGCCGCCATCAGCGAAGATGTTGAGGGCGTGACGCGTACCTTCGGAACACCCGCTTTTTTGGCGGGGCGCGACCTGGTGCAAAGCTGGCTACGCGCCGCCGGACTGGCCCCGCGCACCGATGCCATCGGCAACCTGCGCGGGCGGCTGGCCAGCGCCAACCCGGCCGCCAAAACCTTCGTCCTGGCCTCGCACATCGACACAGTGGTGAACGCCGGCAAGTTCGACGGTCCGCTGGGCGTACTCATGGGCCTCGACTTGCTTGAAAGCCTGCAAGCTCAAAAAGCCGCGCTGCCGTTTCACGTTGAGCTTATTGCCTTTAGCGACGAGGAAGGCGTTCGGTTTCATACCACTTACCTAGGCAGCAAGGTGGTAGCGGGCTCCTTCGACCCGGCCTGGCTGGCGCGGCCCGATGCCAACGGCATCACGCTGGCGCAGGCCATGGAAACGATGGGAGCCGATGCCAGCCAACTGGCCGCCGATGCCATTCCGGCCGCCGATTGGCTAGGCTATTTTGAGCTGCACATCGAGCAAGGCCCAGTGCTGTGGGAGCGCAATATTCCCGTGGCGCTGGTAACGGCCATTGCTGGGCAGCGCCGCGTCGAGCTGGTTTTCAGGGGGATGGCGGGCCACGCGGGCACCGTGCCCATGCCCATGCGCCAGGATGCGCTCTGCGCCGCCGCCGAGTTTGTGCTGCTGGCCGAACAGTTTGCCCAAGCCCACGGCCACGGGCTGGTGGCCACCGTGGGCAAGCTGGCCGTGAGCCAGGCGGCCAGCAACGTCATCCCCGGCGAGGTAACGTGCAGCCTTGACCTGCGTAGCCCCGACGAAGCCCAACTCGTCGCCGCCCACGACCTTTTGCGCGCCCAGGCCACCGACCTGGCCACCCGGCGTAGCATTAGTTTGGACTGGAATATCATTCAGCAAACCGCGCCGGTTGCCTGCGATAATTCGCTCAATAAATTACTCGCCCAGGCCATTGCCGGTAGTAACCACGAGGTGCTGGCGCTGGTAAGCGGTGCCGGCCACGATGCCGTGCCAATTTCGGCCGTTGCCCCGGCCACCATGCTGTTTATTCGCTGCTACAAAGGCATCAGCCACAATCCGTTGGAGAACGTGGAACTGGCGGATTTAGCCGCCGCAATTGAGGTAGCCGAGCGTTTCTTACACCTACTCCGCTTACAAATCCTCCCCCGCTAATTCTACTTATGAAACTGCTGAAGCTTTCACTGTTGATACTTCTGTTTGTACTTACAGATGCGAAAGCGCAAGCTGTCAGCAAGGTGATTGTTTACAGAGGATTTTCGAAAGGAGGTTCAACCATTGGGCTACTCTCTACATTCCATCATCCCGGGGACTATGGTGCTTGGGTTGACACTAGTAATATAAATGTTCGAAATCTGCTTACACCAGCTGATTTTATGCAACTATTAAAAACGGCAAAAAAGAAGAGGCACTTTCAGCAAAAAATTGCGGGGGTAGTATTTGCCGGTGAAATGATAACAGAAGGACAAAAGCACTTCTACGTGTATTGTGGACCTAATTTGCTTATCGATTTGACGGCAAGAATTAATTGCTGGCTTGACTTTGCCTGCTCAAATAGTTTTGACAAAAAAAGTAAGGAACTGCTAATTGCTAAATAACTTGATTACTAAAATGGAAATGTCAGCCCTGACCCGCTCGGTCGTTAAGCGCAATCACGCCGTAATCGCCCCCGACGGCCACATCAACAGCAACGTACCCGGCTGGACGGGCTGCACCGTTAATGTCATCATCAACGAGCAAATGG
>JANXUO010000172.1 GCA_025356245.1 Hymenobacter sp. | reverse complement strand
CGTGGGTTTATCGAAGGCGCGGGCTACGAGGTCGATTTGCTCCTTCATGTGGACTTTGTTGTAGCCCGTGGCGGGCGAGGCCGAAGGTTTGCGGGCCACCACGTCGTCTAGCTCGCGGCGCAGGAAGCGTAGCAGGTAGTTCCAGCAGCCCATGTTTTCCGGCTCTTCCTGCACCCAGACGAGCTTGGCTTTGGCGTACTTCTTTAATTCAGTGTCGAGTTGCGTTTTGGGGAAGGGGTGCAGTTGTTCCAGCCGAATGAGGGCCACGTCCTTACGGCCGGACTTCTGCTGCTCGTCCAGCAAATCGTAATATACTTTGCCGGAGCACAGCAACACCTTTTTCACCTTTTTGGCATCGGCAAACCCATCGCCTAGCACCTCACGGAAATGCCCTTGGGTGAAGTCCTCCACCGGCGACACGCACAGCGGGTGGCGCAGCATCGATTTGGGCGACATCACCATCAGCGGTTTGCGGAAGGGCCACACCATTTGCCGCCGCATGAGGTGGAAAAAGTTGGCCGGCTGCGTCACGTTGGCCACCACAATGTTGTTTTCGGCGGCCAGCTGCAAAAAGCGTTCGGGGCGGGCGTTGGAGTGCTCGGGGCCCTGGCCCTCGTAGCCGTGGGGCAGCAGCAGCGTTACGCCGTTCATGCGCTGCCACTTGCTCTCGGTACTCGTAATGAACTGGTCTATCAATGTTTGGGCCCCGTTGGCGAAGTCGCCAAACTGAGCTTCCCATACCACCAAGGCCGTGGGGTTGGCCATGGCGTACCCAAATTCGAAGCCCAGAACTGCGTATTCGCTCAGCAGGGACTTATAGATGCGCAGGTTTTCGTGCTCGCCCTCGAGGTAGTTGAGTGAGTTGTACGGGGCCGAGGTTTCGGCATCGTGCAGCACGGCGTGGCGGTGCGAGAACGTGCCCCGTTGGCAGTCCTGCCCGCTTACGCGCACCGTGCGCTTTTCGAGCAGCAACGAGCCGTAGGCCAACAGCTCGGCTGCCGCCCAGTTCAGGACGCGGGTTTCGTAGAACATTTTACGGCGCTCTTTCAGCAGGTTCTCAATCTGCTTCAGGGGCTTAAAACCGTCGGGGATGGTGGTAAGGGCCTTGGCTACTTTCTCCACTGCCTCGGCGCTGATACCGGTTTCGGGCGACTGCTCAAAGTCCTCATTTTTAGACCGACGCAGGCTGCGCCACTCATTTTCGAGGGCTTGGTAATTGTACGGCAGCGGCTTCTGTTTCACCAGGTCGAGGCGCTGCTGCAAGGTTTCGCGGAACTCGGCGTCCATGTGGGCGGCCAGCTCGGCGTCCACTTCGCCGCGCTGCACCAGTTGGGCGTTGTACACCTCGCGCGGGTTCTGGTGCTTGCTGATGAGATTGTAAAGCGTTGGCTGCGTGAACTTAGGCTCGTCCGACTCGTTGTGGCCGTGGCGGCGATAACACACCATGTCCACAAATACGTCGGCGTGAAACTGCTGGCGGTACTCGGTAGCCAATTGCACGGCAAACACCACCGCTTCGGGGTCGTCGCCGTTCACGTGGATAACCGGGGCATCAATCACCTTGGCCAGGTCGGTGCAGTACACCGACGAACGGGCGTCCTCAAAATCGGTGGTGAAGCCCACCTGGTTATTGATAACAAAATGCACAGTACCACCCGTTTTGTAGCCTTCCAGCAACGACATTTGGGTCAACTCGTAGCCAATGCCCTGCCCGGCCAGCGCGGCATCGCCGTGGATGAGGATGGGCAGGATTTTGTGGTAGTCGTTGTCGTACTGATGCTCTATTTTGGCCCGCACAAACCCCTGAACCACCGGATTTACAGCTTCCAGGTGCGAAGGATTAGGCGCAAGCTTCAGGTTTACTTTCTGCCCGCCGCTGGCTTCTACTTCCGACGAGTAGCCCATGTGGTACTTCACATCGCCGTCGCCGAAGGTGAGGTCGGGCACGGCCGTGCCCTCAAACTCACTGAAAATCTGCTCATAGGTTTTGCCCATGATGTTGGCCAGCACGTTGAGGCGCCCGCGGTGCGCCATGCCAATCATCACTTCTTTCACACCCAGCTCGGCGCCCTTACCG
>JANXUO010000167.1 GCA_025356245.1 Hymenobacter sp. | reverse complement strand
CGTGGGTTTGCTGGGCGTGGTGCTGCTTGCTTTTGGGCTCGGCCAGCATCCGCTGGAAGGCCGCTTGCAGGTTGGCCGCGGCCACGTACACCTCCTTGCGGCGCAGGCGGTAGGCCAGGGCGGGCACGGGCTGGCCCGCCAGGCGCTCGGCCAGTTGGGCGAGGTAAGCCTGGTTGGCCAGCAGCGCCGCCGCCAGCTGGGGCCGGAGCTGGTCCGATTCCCAGCGCGGAAACAGGAAATAGCTGGCCGCAAACGCAATGGCGCAGCCCGTGAGCGTATCCACAATCCGCTCCTCGGCCACGCCCAGGTAGCTCAGCCCCAGAAAGCTGAACAGAATGAGCAAATACGCCGTCAGAAACACCACCGACACGCCGTAGCGCGCCCGCTGAAACGAGTAGGCCAGCACCATAAACACCACCAGGATGCCGAAGCGTAACTCCGGCGCATGCACGAGGGCCAGCAGGCTGCCGCCCAGCGCGCCCCCGGCCAGGGTGCCGCCAATGCGGGCCTTGTTGCGCTCCTTGGTGAGGCTGAAACCGGGCTTGAGCATGACTGTCACCGTCAGCAGCACCCAGTAGCTGTGGCTGCCGCGCCACAGGGTTTCGCCCAGCACAAAGGCAAACACGCAGGCCAGCGTCATGCGCACGGCGTGGCGGAACACGGCCGATTGCAGCGTCAGGTTTTGCGGAAACGACGCCCAATGCACCGCCGAAGCCGCCACAAACTGGGCGTGCTCGGCCGGACCGAGGGCGGCGGCCGCTGGGGCCGCCGGCAAAATCGAAGTTGAGGGGGCGGCCGCCGCAGTGGTGGCCCGGCGCAGCGGCGGCGCGGCGTCAAAATAGCGGCGCAGGCGGCCAATGCGCAGGTGAATGTCGCGCAGGTTGATGAAGATTTTGCGGAGCGGGCGGGTTTTACCGGCCCATTCCGGGTCGGTTTCGAGGGCACCGATGCGGGCCTGCACGGCGGCCAGGGCGGCGGCGCGAACGGCGGGCGCGGGGCCGGCCAGCGGCGAGTTGGCCAGGATGGCCGCCCCCAGGGCATCCACCTCGCCAGCCAACCGCTCAATGTAGGCCCCCACATCGGCCAGCACCCCGGTGGGGCCAAAGGTGGCCCGCAGCTGGGCATAGTCGAACGACGAAGCCGAGACGTGCTCGTACAAATCGACGCCTTCCACAAAGGCCAGCACCAGGCGGCGGCCGTGGGGCGTGGTTTCGCTCACAATCTGGTGGGTCCGAAACAGCAGCTCGCGGCCCGCCTCCTGGGCCTCGCTCACCCGCGCCTGCTGGGCCACGAGGCGGCGGTAGTCGTCGGGCAGGCTGGTGGCGAGGTCGTAAAATTCAGCCTTCAGGCGCAGGAAATCGGCCAGCGCGTGCAGGCTTTCGCCCAGGGTTTGCTGGGCGGCGCGGTAGGGCAGCACCCGGTTCAGGACCAAGGCCAGGGCGGCGTACCAGCCGCCGCCGGCCAGCAGCAGGGCCACGTGGGGCAGCAGCTCGGCGGCGGTAGGCGGGTGGGCCAGCAGCAGCACGGTATTGAGCAGGGCGGCCGTGCCCACGGCCCCGGCGCGGGCCCCCCACACCAGCAGCATCGTCAGCCCAAAGCTGAGCCCGGCAATTTCGGCCCCCAGCGCCCAGGGGTAGCGGGCCAGCATCCCGGTGAGCAGGGCGGTGGCGGCCATCAGGCCCAACGCCACCAGCATCCCCGTACGGCGGTGGTTCACGGGGCCGGGCTGGTCGGCAAAGCTCACGCACAGCGCCCCGGTGCTGGCGGTGAGCCCCTGCGCAAAATGGCCCAGCTGCCAGCCGATGAGGGCCGGCAGCAGCACGGCCACGGTGGTGCGCAGGCCGTCGGAAAAGTGCTGGCCAAAAAAGAAGTACGCCAGCTGCCGCTGCGGCCCGGAGAGGTTCATGGGCGCAAAGGTCGGGCCGGGCCAGTGGCCGGGCGGCCGCGGCTTCCCCCCTGCCCTAGGCCGTGGGCAGCGGCTCGCCCCGGCTCACGGCCAGCAGCCAGGCGCCACCGAAGGCCGTCAGGCCGTAGTGGCGCACGTTCCACTGGCGTTGGGCCACGGCCACGAGGCCGGTTTCGCGCAAGGCCCGCCACACTTCGTTGAGGCCGCTGGCCGAGAGGCCGGTTTGCGCCCGCAGCGCGGGGGCGGCGCTGGCCTGGGTTTCCAGCGTCAAAAAATTGAACAGCAGCTCCACCAGCTGGTGCCGACGGCGCGGATTGCGCTGCCCAAACGCGTGGCGCAGCCCGGCATCGAGCCGGACGCGGATACTGGCCGCGTCGCGGCCGGGCGGCGGGGGCGGGGCAGCTGCCCGGGCCAGGCGGTCGGCCAGCGCCAGGCTCAGGTCGGTGGGTTCGGTGGAGGGTTCCATGCCGACGAAGGTACGGCCGGATGGTATTGACGCGGCTCCAGTCGCCATTACAGCGGTGCCGGATAATGTTGCAACGGTTCCGAATAACGTTGCAGCGGTGCCGGATGACGTTGCAGCGGCTCACACCATCATTGCAGCGTAAAATTTAATAATCACAACGCTTTAACGCCGTACCATCGCCTGACCAATCATTAACCCTGCCCCACGCGCAGCGCGGCGATGCACTTTAGCTCGATGGCGATGGGCGTGGGCAGGCAGTTGATTTCGAGGGTCGTGCGGCAGGGCTGGGCCGTGGCGAAATACTCGGCGTAGAGGCGGTTGTAGGTGGCAAAATCGTCGGCCATGTTGGTGAGGAAGACGGTGACGTCCACCAAATCGTCCCACTGCGCCCCGGCTTCTTCCAGAATGTAGCGCACGTTCTGAAACACGGCGCGGCACTGGCTCTCAAAGTCGTAGCGCAGGATGTTGCCATCCTCGTCCACCTCCACGCCCGGAATGGCCTTTTGCCCGCGCTGCCGGGGCCCCACGCCCGAGAGAAACAGCAGGTTGCCCACGCGGCGGGTGTAGGGGTAGGCTCCAACGGGTTCGGGGGCGCGGCTTTCCATTGAGTGACTGAGCGAATGGGTGAGTGAATGAGTGAATAAGGGCACGCTGGCTGGCCGATTGAAACAGCCCTGCAAACGCCGCGAAACTTATTTTTAACCTGGCGAAACTTTGCGCGAAACTACGGCCGCCGTGCAAAGATGCGCGCACCGCGCCCGTCCCAAGCCCGTCCCAAGCGCATTAATCTCAAAAAAAACCGCGCAACGCTGGTTTATTTTTTTGTTTGAAAAACAACTACTTGCAAAGTAAAAAGTCCATGTCTGGATAAAAAAGCATTTTTTGTTTAATCTTTCGTTCAAAAATAATAAACACAATTCGATTTTATCTGTAGGTTTGGCAATCGTTAACAAACCCGTTAACACTCACCCAAACCCCTTTTACCATGAAAAGCGTTTTACTTGACGTCATGCGGATACCGGTCGATGACCCGGTCGCTTTCACCTTCTTCACCGGCTACATGGCCATGGCGGCGGCGGCGGTGTTTTTCTTGTTTGAGCGCAGCACGGTGTCCGACAAGTGGAAGACCTCGCTCCTGATTTCGGGCCTGATTACCGGTATTGCCTCCGTGCACTACTACTACATGCGCGACTATTACGTGAGCACCCACGAAACCCCCGTGGCCCTGCGCTACATCGACTGGACGCTGACCGTGCCGCTGATGGTGGTCGAGTTTTACCTGCTGGTGCGTGCGGCCGGAGCCAAAGCTTCGCTGCTTTACAAGCTCATCATCGCCGCCGTCGTAATGCTGGTGTTCGGCTACATCGGCGAAGCCTTCACCGATGGCTCGATGAAGCACTCGGTGCTGTGGGGCTCGCTCTCCACGCTGGGCTACATCTACATTCTGTACTCGGCTTGGATGGGCGAGGTGGCACAGTTGGCCGCCGCTTCCAAGTCGGTAGCCGTGCAGAAGGGCGTGCGTGCCCTGGCGTGGTTCGTGCTGGTGGGTTGGGCCATTTACCCGATTGGCTACATGGCCATGCCGGGTGGCTGGCTCGGGCCGGACGGAGCAGGCATCCTGCGCCCCCACGACCTCGACTTGCTCTACAACATTGCCGATGCTATCAACAAAATTGGCTTCGGCCTGGTCGTGTACGGCATTGCCCGTAGCGAGTCGGAGGTGAAAGTGGCCCCGGCCAGCGCCTCCTCCATCGTCTAAATCGTGCGGGGGGTGCCTAACCGTCCCCTCCGCGCAGCTTCCTGATGGAAGCCTTTTGCCGACAGGCCGCTGCACTCTTTTAGCTGTGCAGCGGCCTGTTTTTTTTGTGTTTCTTGTTTCTTGTTTCTAGTTTCTTGTTGGCGAGTGCATCTGTCCCGCAGTGGGCGCAGCGGTAGAACGCGGTGGGCACAGTGCCGTGCCAGGGTGCCTGCGGGGCAATCGTTGAAAACAAGAAACGAGAAACGAGAAACGAGAAACAACCCGCCACAGCCGACGCATCCGCACTACTGCGTACCATTAAAATCATTATTTTATGCCTGTCTTCGCTCCTTTCCACTCGCCCGAGCGCCGGTATTCTTACCTGGCCGTGCTGGCGCTGGCCGGGCTGGGGTGGGCGTTTCCGGCCGCGGCCGGCGTGCTGCTGGGGGTGCCGCTGGCCGTGGGCATGGTGGCCCTGGGCATTGCGCACGGCGCCTGCGACCAACTGGTGGTGCCGGCGAGCCCGCAGCTGGCGGCGGCCGGCCGGGGCCGGGGCTACTGGGTGCGTTTTTTGGGCGGCTACCTGGGGCTGGCGGCCGTGGTGCTGGCGCTGTGGTGGCAGTGGCCAGCGGCCACGGTGGCCCTGTTTTTTTTGCTCACGGTGTGGCACTGGGGTTCGGCCGATGCGCCGGCCCAGCCGCTGGTTTCGGCGCAGTGGTGGCTGCTGCACAGCTTGTTGCGCGGGCTGCTGGTGTTTGCCGTGCCCGCCTGGTGCTGGCCCGCCGCCACGGCGGCCGTCGTGAACGGCCTGCTGGCCTTTGCCGGGGCGGCAGCCATTGCGCCCGCCCAGTACGCGGGTGCCACCGCCGTGCTGAGCGTGGTGGTGGTAGCCGGGCACATGGCCCTGTGGCTGTCCCTGGCCTTCGGCCGGCGTTGGGCATTGCTCGGCACCGAGCTGGCCGAAGTGGTGGTGCTCACGGGCTTGTTTGCGGCGTTGCCCCCGCAGCTATCAGTGGGCGTCTATTTTGTGTTCTGGCACAGTTTGCAGCACGTGTTGCGGCTCAATGGCTGGCTGGGCTACCGGGCCGCCCCTGGCTCCGGCACGGGGTCGCAGCTGGCGCAGC
>JANXUO010000099.1 GCA_025356245.1 Hymenobacter sp. | reverse complement strand
CGCCCGGCCCCGCCGCCGTTGTAGCCGCCGGTGCCGCTGCTGCCGGTGGGGGCGGTGCTGCCCGCCCCGCCCACGTACACGGTCAGCACCTCGCCGGGGGTCACGGCCAGGGTGGTTTGCACCCGCCCGCCCTGGCCGCCGGTGGTGCCGTCGGCGTTGTGGCCGCCCTGCGCCCCGCTGGCATCCACCAGCAAGCTGCCGATGCCGCCCGGCACCGTGTAGGTGTACTGGCCGGGGGTGGCAAAGGCGGTGGCCGGGGCCAGCGGCTCAGTGGTGGTCAGGGTTTCGGCCCAGGCCGAGCCGTTCCAGGTGTTGAGGCGGGCGGTGCTGGTGTTGAAGAGCGTGAGGCCCGCCGCCGGGCTGCCAATGGCGTTGCGCTGGGTGTGGGTCAGGCGCGGGGGCAGCAGCCCCTGGGTGGTGCTGCTCACGTCGAGCAGGGCCGAGGCGGCGGCGCTGGCCGTGCCCAGGGCCACGCTGCCCGTGCTGCCAATGCGCAGGCCGCTGCTGCCGCCGTTGCCGGTCAGGGCGTTGGTGCCCAGGTTGAGGTTGGCGGTGGCGGTGTGGTTGCCCAGGTTGTCGGCCGACGACGGCACGGTCACGCTGGAGCCCGAGCCGCTGATGGTGATGGTGTTGCCGCTGATGCCCAGGGTTTGGGCGTCGGTGTCGACGGGCAGGGCGGCGGGGGCCAGGGTGCCGTCGGCGGCGGCCGTCACCATGCGGGTGCCGGGGCCGGCCAGCCCGCCTAGGCGGGTGCTGCCGTTCACGTCGAGCGTGGGGTTGGTGTCGGTGTAATTCACGGCAAACACCAGGTCGCTGGTCGAGAACGAGGCGGCGCTGGAGGTCGCGCTGCCGCCGTCGTAGGTATTGCTGACAAACGCGTACAGCCCGTTGCCCGTGCCGGGCGTGGTCAGGGCCAGGGTGTACACGCCCGGCCCCACGGCCAGCGGCGTCGTCAGCACGAAGGTGGTGGCCGTGCCGTTCAGCAGGTTCACGGCCTGCGCGGGGGTCAGGGCCGGGCCGCCGTTGCCGGTGCCCGCGTACAGGCGCAGGGTGCTGGCGAAGGTGCCCGCCCCGGTCAGCGTCACGCTGGTGATGGTCACGGCGCTGGTCAGCGTGAACGACTGCCCGATGTTGGCCACCTGAATAGAAGCGGCGCTGGGGCCGGGGTTGCCCACCTGGGTGGCGCCGCTTATCCGCACGTTGCCCAGCACGTCGAGCTGGGCGGCCGGGGCGCTGGTGCCCACGCCCACGCGCCCGCTCACCAGCGCATCGCCCCGCAGCCGGGCGTTGCCGTACACGTCCAGCCGTTCGGTCGGGGCGGTGGTGCCCAGGCCCACGTTGCCGGTGCCGCTCACGTAAAGGTCGGTGGTCCAGGCGATGGGGCTGCCGGGCAGGGCCGTTACGGCGCTGTTCACCCGCCCAATCTCAAAGTCCTGGGCGCTGGTGCGCCAGATGCCGCTCTCGCGCCCGCTGTACTTGATGAGGCCAATGCGCGGCGCACTGCCATTATCGCTCAAAAAGCCCGCGTTCTCGCCGTTGGCGTACACCGAGCCGGCCACTTCCAGCTTCTGGCCGGGGGCGGCCGGGGTGCCGATGCCCACGTTGCCCGCCCCGGTAAAGCGCAGGTCGAACCCGGCCTGGGCCACGCTGGTGGCGCTGGTCAGGGCACCGCCCAGGGCCACGTCGGGGCCGGTTTTGGTGAGGCCATTGCTGGCCGTGGTGGCCGCGCCGCTGGCCGTGGCCACCTGCTGCCAGGCGGGCGCAACGGGCGTACCCGCGTTGTAATAAAAGCCGGGGGTGCCATCGGTCTGAAACACCAACAACCCCGTGGCCGGGCTGGCAATGGCGGCAATGGCCGCCGCCGTCAGGCGCGGCAGCAGGGCGCCCTTGCTGCTGCTCGCAATGTCGAGCGCCGCCGAGGCATCGGGGGCGGTGGTGCCGATGCCCACGCCGGGCGTTTGGGCGAAGGCGGCGGGCGCGGCGGCCAGCAGCAGCGCCGCCAGGGGCAGCAGGCGGAGGTACGTTTTCATGGGCGAACGGGAAAAAACGGGGCTGCGGCAAGGGGGAGTCCCCGCTGCGGCCACAAAGGTCCCGGCGGCCGCAATGCCGCGCAGTCGCATTTTGATGCGACACGCCCACTTTTTTTCGGTGCGCTCCTGGCGGGGGTTAAGATGGGGTACGTTTGGGCGATGCAGGGGCGGGGCTTGCCCCCGCCCGTGACGTACGGGCATCGTTCAGCGGTGCCCGTTCAACGGTGCGGGCGGGAACAAGCCCCGCCCCTACGAACACGTACACCAACCCCGGAAACTGCCCTAGCCCTGCCGTCGCCGCGCCGACAGCTCGGCTTTGGAGCTGACGTTCAGCTTCTCGTACACCCGCCGGATGTAGGTCCGCACCGTATTG
>JANXUO010000082.1 GCA_025356245.1 Hymenobacter sp. | reverse complement strand
GGTTTGATACCCCGAGCTCACGGCCACAATGGCAGGCAAACCCGGCACCCGAATTGGGCTGGCCGCAAACGCAAACCAATACACGCCAGTGCAGGTGACGGGCCTGAGTAGCATTCGCTCTATTGCGACGGACGAGAATCGCTGCCTAGCCATTTCTACATCAGGGCAAGTATATGTATGGGGAGAAAACGATGACAACAGCCTGGGGCTGAACAATGGCGCAGCTTACACCGGCACCCCGGCGCTGCTCGGCACGTTTCCGGGCGTAGCATCGGTTGCCCTTTGCGACGGCACCATGATGCTGGTACGGGGTGATGGCACTACCCTTGTTTGGGGTTACAACAACGTCGGGCAGTTCGGCACTTCGTCGCCCAGCCCAACATTTTCGGCGGTGCCAGTGGCTGGCCCTACGTTCTCGCCCAACGTGCAGGTGCAGGGGCAAACCGCGCAGTTTCTGAGCATCGAGCGTACCGGACTCGTAAAATCCTGGGGCTATGGCGGTGGTGTTCCGCTTGGCTACACCCCCGTTATTGCAGGGGTTGATGGCGGCTCGTGCGTTCCGACTGCTCCAACGGGTGTGTGCCGGGCGGTGCCTGAATCTAGCTTTTCCATTTGTGGTCTGCTCCGGGCTTATTATCAAAACCCAACTGCCACTTACGTAGCATCCAAGCACGGCTACACCGTGTCACCGGCCGAAGTCGGCACCTACGGGCAGCTCACCGTCATCGACGTGAGCCAGCCGCCCTACAACGGCAGCCTCACCTTCGACGGCATCTACCACGTGCGGGGCAACGTGCGCTTCGCCAACGGCAACGTGACGCTGGCCCCCGGCACGGTGTTTTACCTGGACGGAGACAATGGTAAGATTATCAGTTCAATTGATGACTCGCAACTCGTTTCGTTGGAGGCAACCAACGGAACCCTGACGCTGAACGGGGCCACCTTGCAGGCAAGCTGTAACTCCCTGTGGTCGGGAATTGTGGTGAGCACGGGGGGCACCCTCGTGACGACCGCCGCCAGCAACGGGACGCGCAGCCTTATCCGCGATGCCCAGTTTGCGGTCAACAACGGCGGCACCCTGCGCCTTGACCAAACCGATTTCCTCGACAACGGCACGGCGATTTTCGAGCGCCCGCAGGCAACAAGTGCCCCCGAACTCGTGACCAAATGCGCGTTTCGCGTGACGCAGGCAACGGGTACCCCCCTGGCTACCTCGTCCCGGGGCCTGTACAACTCGTACGGCCTGGTGTTTGGGGGAGACGGCTCCTCCAGCAGCCCCGTGGGCAATTTTGCCAACGCCGTGTACAGCACCAATACCTTCGACCGGCTGCGGTACGGCATTTACGGGCTAGCAAGCGGCGCGCTCATCAACATCGGCAACACTTTTACCAACTGCTGGGGGGCGGCCCTGGAAGGCTACGTTTCGTTTCAACCGGCTGCAGGCCCAACCGCCCCTTTGCGGTTTTACGACAACATTGTGAATGTGCCGTGCAACTTCCCGGTGGCCTTCACCACCACTGCCAACCGCCCCGTGTACGGCGTTCACGCCCAGAACGGCGTAGACGTGCGCGGCAATAGCTTTCGGTTACTACCCGGAACAGGTACCATCTCGCGTCGCATCGGGGTGTCGTTGCTCTACGGGGGTACGGTGCGCGAGAGCGTCACCAACGCCAACATAGTCAGCAATTTTGACAAATTCGACGTGGGCATTCAAGCCAACGGCGCCGATTGGGTGATGCCCGTTTCGTACGACTTCTCCCGCAATGACTTTTATGGCCTTGCCGAGGGCATTACCTTTCAGCCGCCCGGCCCTTACAACTACGGCAACCAAAGCATCAGCGTCACGATGCGCTGCAACACCTTCGATACCAGCACCAGTCCCAGCAACGCCACGGGGGTTTGGGTGAAGCCGAGTACCGTTTTTGCGTCGGCGCTGGGCAACAATAATGCTCCGAACGGAAACCACTTTGATGGCATTTCAACCGTCACAAAGCGGTTCGTGAACGATGCGGCCACGAGTGCTGCCCCGTTTCAGTACTTCAGGTATAACACCACGCAAGAGGCACTAGCTGGAATGACCGGCAACCAGATATGGGGGAGCACGACAAACAACCCTTTTGCTACCTCACCCATTCCTGCCATACCTGGCACCAACGCTTGTGGAGTTAACCCACCAACCGGGGTATATCTCCGTGCGGCCTCACCGTTGCTGTCAGCGGCACTTTTGCAAACTCAGCAAGACACACTGGCCCGCTTCCCACAGGCCTCTGTTCGGCAAGCGCAACTTCTGGCCAGCGTACTCGACCATCACCGGTACGCCCGAAGCTTTGCCGCCCTCGAAAATTTTCTACGGCCTCTGGCAACGACCCGACCCGCCGTGTATATACCTGGTATTTTGGTGTTGCTCAACGCCTACCGTCAGACTAACCACGAAGCCGATGCCCAACGGGTGCGCCCCATGCTCAATGCGCTAGCGGCGACCGATGCCGAACTGCTCAACTACCTGCGCTACTGGGACGCGGTGGGCCACCTGCGGCCCGACCGCCGAATGCCCTTTGGCTACGACCTGCCCGCCGCCGACCTGGCCGCCTTGCGCTTGTCGGCGGCGTCCGGCACCTTGGCCGCCCGGCCCGCCTGCGAGTTGTTGCAGCGCCTCGACACCAACTGCCGGTGCGTATTGCCCGAGGACGCGGCCCCGGCCGCGCAAGCCCTAGCGGCCAGCCGCTCCGAAACGGCCCGCACGGGCTTCCTGGGCGAAGCCCACCCCAACCCGGCCCAGGAAAACGTGGTACTGGCCTACGCCCTGCCGGTTGGTAGCGCCCCGGCGACCCTCGTGTTGCGCGACCTGACCGGCCGCCGAGTGCTAGCCCTCAAAATGGAAAGTGCCAGCGGCACGGCGACCCTGGCCGTGGACGGCTTGCCCAGCGGACTTTACGTGGCGACGCTGGAAGTGAACGGCCAACGCTACGCCAGCCGCAAGCTGGCCATCGTCCGCTAGGGTCATGAATGCGTTCCTCAAACGCGTGGTGCACGCCCTAGGGGTCTGCACCAGCTTGTGCGTTGCCGTTTCGTCCCAGGCACAGGTAATACTGTGCGAACGCTTCTTGCCGGGCTGGCCGGCCAACGCTTACTTCAAGGCGGAAGGGCTGGTAAAAATTCGGCCCGACACGTTGCGCTTGCTGGGCAGTTTTGGCCCGGCAGTGTCCGCCACTGCCTTTTCGGTGCAACAAGGAATGGCGCGGGTTAGCCTGAACAATTGCGACACACTGTCCCTGGCCAACGCACGGGCAGCCACGCCTAACGCCGACCGCCAACACGACCGTCGCCCGGCTTGCGTTACGCGCCGGGGCGAGGTGCTGACGGCGAGTACGCAGCGCACCGGGGCCGTACGGCCAGGAGTCGACAGCATCCGGTTGCGGCTGACCCTCTGGGGCCGCAACGGGCGGGTGCGCTGGTCGCGGCTGGTCGCCCCTTGCCAAGCCCAACAGAACGCCGAAGCGCTTTTAGAAGCGCCCGACGGCGGCTTCTATGCCGCCGGGTCAACCACCGGGGATGGTTCGTTGCTGCGCCTCGACAGCCTGGGCCGCTTGCTCTGGTGCCGCACTTACAGGCGCGTGTTCGGGTTCCGTTCGCCCACCTATTCCCGACGCGGCACCCTTATTTTCAGCGTAAATTACCAGTCTGCGCCTACCTTTCCCTACGCCGCCGGCGTATTCGAGGTAAGCCAGCGGGGCGACTCCTTGGGCCTGCACTTGGTGCAAATAGCGGGAAGTATCGGCACTCTCAGCGCTTATAACATTGCTGTTTCCTGTGAGGCGTTGCGGCCCTTGCGTAATGGGGGGTTATTGATGACGGGCATAGCCGACACCACGGTAGCTAACACGGTGAGTACGCCGTTTCTGGCCCGCTACACCAGCAGCCTTCAGGTGGCCTGGGTCGTTACCCTGCCCCGCTACGTGCGCACCACCTTTTACATGGCCCAACCCTTCGAGTTGGCCGATGGTACCCTGCTGGTGTTCGTACACGACACCTACAGCGTACTGGGCGGCCCGTACTGGCTCTACCGCTACTCCGCCACCGGCACGTTGCTCCAACGGTACGCCTTCACTTCGTTGATTTCGCCCCCCACCACTAACGTTTCGGCCAGGGGTTATTTGGGCCAGGTTCAGGGAATACAGCCCTTGCGTGATTCCACGTTCGTGTTGGCCAGCGCCTTCGAAGACTCTTTTCAAAGCCTCACCTACCTGGCCCACCTGCGTGTGCCGGGCCTGCCCCGCGTCTTGGATTCGAGCTTCTTCCCGCTCGCCGCCCGCCCCGGCGCGGCGCTGGCTTCCGAGGCCCTCGGCCCGCCCCACCCCCACCCGGCCACCGAAACCGTGGCCTTCGTCTACGCCCTGCCCCCCGGCACCCGCAACGCCCATCTGGTGCTGACCGATGTGCTCGGCCGCACGGTGGCTAACCTGCTCCTCGACCAAGCCACGGGCCGGGCTACGCTGCCCGTGCAAACCCTACCGGCGGGGATTTATCTGGTAACCTTGCGCGTGAACGGGCAACCTTTGGCTTCGCGCAAGCTGGCCGTAGCGCGATAGGGCCATGCGTACATTTCTAACATACGGCTGCCGGCTGGCCCTGTGTGCCGGCCTCGGCTTGTTGTCGAGCACTGTAGCTTGCGCCCAACTCCTCTGCGAACGGGTGCTGGCGGTGCCTGCTACCGCGCAGTTCATGCGGACAACGGGGTTGTTGCAGCCGCAACCCGACTCCTTGCGGCTGCTCAATAACTACGGCCCCAACACTGGCTCGCCGACCTACCACCGGATAACGCGCGTGGCCGTGGGCACTTGCGACACGCTGACCTTGCCCGGTGCCGCGTTTCCAACCCCTGATGTTCAATCCAGCATTGACTTTCGGGTAGCCTGCACCACCCGCCGGGGCGGGATGCTAGTAAGCAGTGTGCAACGAGGAGGGCGGGCAATCCCTGGCCTTGACAGCGCCCTGTTGCGCCTGACGCTGCTGGACCGCAACGGCCGGGTGCGCTGGTCGCGGCTGGTGGCCGGCGGGTGTCATACCGGGGCCAGGGGGCTGCTGGAAGCCCCAGACGGGGGGTTTTACGTGAGCGGCGGGGGGCTGATGCGCGTTGACAGCGCGGGCCGAATGCTGTGGTGCCGTCGCTACGGCAGCAATACCGGCGACCTGCGTTCGCCTACCTACTCGCGCCGGGGCACCCTGCTGTTCAGCGTCCTCTATGGCCCCGGGGCCGGGGTGCTGGAGGTAGGCCAACAGGGCGACTCGCTCGGGTTTACGCCGGTCATGCCGCCGGGGAGTACCTCGTCCAATAACGGCACCCCTTTCAGTCCTTCGACCGAAGTGCTGCGCCCCCTGCGCGATGGCGGCCTGCTCATGCTGGGCGAGGCCGATTCTGCTTCGGCAACGAACCGCGACCGGCATTTCCTTGCCCGGCTTGACCGCAACCTGGGTGTAAGTTGGGTATTTGCGCTGCCTAGCCGCCTTACCAATCCCCTTCGCATGGTTCAGCCATTTGAGCTGGCCGATGGGACGATACTAGTGTTGGTAACTTCCGACTATAGCGGCCGGGGGCAGCCGTTTTGGCTCTACCACCTCTCCGCCGCCGGGGCACTGCTGCAACGGTATCCCTTCACCTCCCAAGTGTTGCCGCCCCGTATCAACGCCTTCTCGCAGGGATACCTGGGCTGGGTGCAGGGGGTACAACCCCTGCGCGATTCGTCCTTCGTACTGGCCAGCACCTACCGCGACCCTACCCGCAACCACACCTACCTGGCCCACCTGCGCGTGCCCGGCCTGCCCCGCGTGCTGAATTCGAGCTTCTTCCCCCTCGCCGCCCGCCCCGGCGCGGCGCTGGCCCCCGAGGCCCTCGGCCCGCCCCACCCCAACCCGGCCGCCGAAACGGTGGCCTTTACCTACGTGCTGCCCGGCGGCAGCGCCCCGGCCGTGCTGGTGTTGCGCGACGTGGCCGGCCGCCGGGTACTGGCCCAGGCCCTGGCGGGCCGCGCCGGCACCGCGCACCTGGCCCTGGCCGGGCTGCCCGGCGGCCTCTACCTGGCCACGCTCGAAGTGGGCGGGCAGCCCTACGGCGGTGCCCGCAAGCTGGCCGTGCTGCCTTAGCAGCCCGCTCCTGACTTGTGAGAATTGCTCACGCTAACTCCTCTCCTCCCGTGCCCACCCATCGGTTGAGAGGACGGCGGATGAGTTGAACCCCAACGGGATTTCATAGGTTTGCCGCTGAACGTCAGCACCCGCAAGCTACGGAACCCCGTTGGGGTTCGGCCGTTTCGGTGGCCCGCACCGGGGGTGGGCTCCCGGTGGTCGCCAACCCCCGGCTGAGCTACGGAACCCCGTGGGGGTTCGGGGCAGCGCGTAACAGCAGTTGCTACTTCAGCTCCACCGGTGCCAGCCCCCGCGCCTGCCCATCGGCGGCGCTTTGCAGAAAGAGCAGCGCGTGGAGCTGCCCGGTGCGCCAGGTTTCGAGCTGGTCGTCGTAAAACACCGAGCCGGGGTTGCCGCTTTGCCCGCCGGGGTACACGCCGAAGCCCTGCGGCCCGCGCGCGCCCAGCGCCACCACCATGCGCCACGAGGGGCCGTTGCGCTCCGTGGTGGCGTTCACGATGCCCGCGCCGCCGCCGCAATTCACGTCGAGGTGGCCAAAGCCGGGGAGTTGCAGCAGGTGCAGGATGTCGGTGCCCTTTAGGGCGGCCCAGCGCCAGGCGGCCGGGTCGGGGCCGAAGCGGCGGGTGAGCGAATCGACGGCAAAGTGCAGGCTTTGGCGGGCCAGCTCGGGCAAGGTTTCGCGGTGGTGCGGAGTGCGGCGGTCGTCGGCCCAGGGGCTGTTGGGCGCTTCGAGGAGGAGGGTATTGGTGCGGTCGCGCGAGGGGAAGCGCATTTCGCGGCCCGTGGCCCGCGGCCCGAAGTCATCGTCCCACAAGCGCTGCACGAGGTTGCCGTACCACAGCTCGAACAGGCTGGGGCCGCTGGCGTCGGCCGCGTAGCGGCAGTTCCAGCGGCGCAGGATGGCCAGGGCGCGGGCCTCGGGGCCGGTAGCGGGGCGGGCGGCGGGCGCGGCCACCAGCGCCAGCAGGCGCGGCAGCATCAGCTGGGCGTTGAGGCCCAGGTCGTCGTTTTGCAGGTGGCGGAGGCTGTCCACGGTGGCCGCGCTCATGCGGCGCAGGCGCTGGTTGATGCGGCGGCCGCGCTCGGTTTCGCTGTAGTTCCAGTTGAGGTAATACGGGTAGTCGGCGGGCTGCGCCGACGACTGATTGGCCGACGACACAAAGCCCCGCGGCGGGTTGCGAACGTGCGGGTTTTGGGCGGCGGGCACCCAGCCGTGCCACTGCTGCGCGGGGTCGCGGCCGTCGAGTAAAAACTTGCCTTGCTCGGGGTACTTAAGCGGGAAACGACCGTTGGCCCAGAGCGCAATATCCTGCTGATTGTCAGCAAAAACAAAGTTCTGCGCCGGGCAACCATAATTGGCCAGGGCGGCCGCGTAGTCGGCGTAGCCGGTGGCGCGGTTGAGCTGGTAAAACGTGCGAAACTCGTTGGCGGCCTCGTGTGCGGCCCAGCGCAGGGCGTGGCCGGTGGGCGTTTGGGCCAGAAAAGGCTTTTCGGGCCGGTCGTACACCACCGGCCCGAAGTGCGTGTAGAGCACGGTGTCGAGCCGGTCGGCCGCGCCGCGCACCTTGATGCGCTCGATGCGCCGCCGCAAAGGCCGCCAGCCGCTGCCAAACCGGTACTCCCGCCGGGCGGCGGGGCCGCGCAGCGTCAGCCCGTACCAGTCCAGCACGTCGGCGTAGGTGTTGGTGACGCCCCAGGCCGCCCGCTCATTAAAGCCAATGATGACCAATGGGGTGCCCGGTATCGACACCCCGTACACGTTGCTGCCCGGCCCCGTGAGCTGCACCTGGTACCAGATGCTGGGCAGGTTGAGTTGCAGGTGCGGGTCGTTGGCCAAAATAGGGAAACCGCTGGCCGATTTGGCTCCGCTCACGGCAAAGTTGTTCGAGCCCAGGTCGGGCGCGGGGGCGTCGGGCTGGGGCTGGTCAGCTAAGGATGAGCGGGTTACACTGGTTGGTCCGAAATTGGACCTGCGCGTTACTTCGCCCCGCGCCAAGCCAAGGCTCGGCGGTGCAGGCAATGGCAGCGGCGTGAAGTCGAGCGGAGTACCGGGCGGGATGACGGGGTCTTCGCGGCGCGGGTAGTCCGGGAAAAGGTCGTTTACCACGGCCGGGCC
>JANXUO010000072.1 GCA_025356245.1 Hymenobacter sp. | reverse complement strand
CTAGTCCCCCCTCCCCATCGGGGAGGGGGCTAGGGGGTGGGGCCAATCGCAAGGGCGAAGTGTACATTAATTCAACTTATCAGCTTAGTTAGGTATTGGAAGCTATTTGGAGGTGGCGACTTGAATGAATTTTAAATAGCTGACATCTAATTTCTTAATAAATAAGTCCCTAATCACTAAAAAAACTTACCTCGTCAATTCCCCAAATACCTCCTCCAAACTTTGTTGCTCCTGGCGCAGGCCCAGCAGCACCCAGCCGCGCTCGGTGGCCAGGCGCGAGATGGCCCCGCGTTGGTCGCGGCCGGCCGGGCTGCGCAGCACGTAAGCCCCGGTGGCATCGACGCTTACGTGGTGTACGTGGGGCAGAGCGGCCAACGCCGCCAAGTCGGCCGGGCCTTCAAACTCGGCCCTGACCACGGTTTCGCCGGCGGCGCGGGCAGCCAGCTCGGCCACGGGGCTGTCGGCTACCAGGCGGCCCCGGCTGATGATGAGTACGCGGGTGCAGAGGGCCGTGACTTCGGGCAGAATGTGGGTGCTGAAAATGACCGTTTTGTTCTCCCCCACTTCACGTATCAGCTCCCGAATTTCCTGAATTTGGTTGGGGTCGAGGCCCGTCGTGGGTTCGTCCAGAATCAGCACTTCGGGGTCGTGCAGCAGCGCCTGGGCCAGGCCCACCCGCTGCCGGTAGCCCTTGCTGAGGGCCCCAATCTGCTTGTTTTGCTCGCGGCCCAGGCCCACGCGGCCCACCAACGTGGCCACGCGGCCGCGTAGCGCAGCGCCCCGCAAGCCGTGGACTGCCCCAATAAATTCCAGGTACTCGTGCACGTACATGTCGAGGTACAACGGGTTGTGCTCGGGCAGGTAGCCCACGCGGCGGCGCACTTCGAGGCTGTCGGCCACCACATCGTGCCCGGCAATGCGCACCGTGCCGGCCGTGGGCGGCAGGTAGCCGGTGGCAATTTTCATGGTGGTGCTTTTGCCGGCGCCGTTGGGGCCCAGAAATCCTACAATCTCGCCCTTGCCCGCCGCAAAGTTGATGTTATCGACGGCGCGTTGGGTGCCGTAGAGCTTGGTGAGGTGTTGAATTTCGACCATGTTTTTTCAGCACTTAGTACCTGACAATTACCGCTTCGGCTGCAAAGGCCGCATCTCCACATCGGCAATCAGGAAATTTTTAGGCGCTTGGAGGGTATAAAGAATAGTGGCGGCCACGTCCTCGGGCTGCATCATGGAGGCGTTGGCCTCGCTGCCGGGAATGTCGTCGAAAAAGTTGGTTTGGGTGGAGCCGGGGTAAAAGCAGCTCACCTTGATGCCGTCGTTGCGCACCTCCTTCATGAGCGCCTGCGAGAAGCCGCGCACGGCAAACTTGGTGGCGCAGTAGCCCGCCATATTTTCAATGCCGACGAGGCCCGCAATGCTCGAAATGTTGAGGATGTGGCCTTCTTGCTGCGCTTTCATCAGCGGCAGTACGACGCGGGTACAGTAAAACAGGCCGTGTACGTTGGTGTCGAACATCAGCTTCCACTCAGCTGTGCCGAAGCCGGCGACCGCGCCCGCCAAGCCCAGGCCCGCGTTGTTGACGAGGACGTGCACAGCCGGCCCCAAGGTCCGTTGCGTGGCGGCCAGAGCGGCGGCCACAGCGTTTTCGTCGCGCACATCACAGGCAAAAAAATGGAACCGTGCGTGCGCCAAGCCCGACGGGGCGCTGCGGCCCCAGCCCGCCACCACGGCCCCGGCGGCCAGCAGCGCCTCGGCCGTGGCCCGGCCAATTCCTTTGCTGACGCCCGTCACGACGGCGGTTTTGCCTTCTAGCTGCATCGTATCTTTGGTGAAAGGTTACGTAAATTTTCGGGGCAATAATCGACTGATGATGGCAAACCACGGTTTCCGCCCGCAAGTTAGCGGGCCTGTTCCCTTCGGACGAAGGCTGGCGCGGGCGGGCGCGGCGCTGCTGGCCGCCGCCACGCTCAGCACCTGCGGCCCCGGTCACGGCACCGATTGCCTCAAAAGCACCGGCGCCATCGTGACCCAGCGCCGCGAAGTAGCCCGCAACCTACTCACCGTCACGGCCTACGACAACGTGGACCTGACCCTGGTGCAGGACACTGCCACCTACGCCGAGGTGCGAGCCGGCGCCAACCTCATCGACGACATCACCCTCACCTGCCACGGCAACGCCCTCGAAATTAACAACAGCAGCACCTGCAACTGGGCGCGCTCTTACGACACGCCCCGGCAGGTAACGCTGCACCTGCCCCGCGTGAAAAACCTGTTTCTGCGCGGCACCGGCAACGTCAACACCGCCGGCGAATGGCGGCAGGACACCCTTTTCGCGCAGCTCATCGGCGGCGGTAATTTCGACCTCAACCTCCGGGCTACCCAGGTTTACCTCAACTGCTACGAAATCGGCGACGCCTTCCTGCGGGGCAGCGCCGACGAACTCAACTTCACCCTCGGCACCGAGGGCCGGGTGTTCGCCAGCGCCCTCACCACCAAGCGCTGCTATTTCAAGCTGGAGCGCGACAGCAACGGCGATGCCCACGTGCGGGCCACGGAGGCCCTGGGCGGCGTTGTTGCCGGGCAGGGCACCCTTTTTTACAGCGGCAACCCCGGCTTTAAGGACTTACGAGTGACGGGCAACGGCAGCGCTCGGGCGGAGTGAGTTGGGTTATTGGTGTTGGGTTTTTGGTGTTCGATATTGTCGTTCCAACCCAACACCCAATACCAAAAACCTAATACCAAAGACCAACACCCAATTCAAATATCCCCGAGCTGCGGCCGTATCAGCAACTCCTCCACCACCGCCGATGCACTCAGCGCGTAGGCCCCAAAAACAGCTTCGGCCACGTCGTCGGCGCCGATGAACCGCTCGGCAGGCAGCCCGGCCCCGGCCCAGCTATCGGTGAAAGTAGCGCCGGGCAGCACGGCGGTTACGCGCACACCCTGGCCCTTAAGCTCTTCGCGCAAGTTGCGGGTGAAGCCGTAGAGCGCGTGCTTGGCAATGCCGTAGGAGCCGCCGTTGGGGTAAGCCGTGAGGCTGGCCGTGGAGCAGACATTGAAGATGTGACCCGTGCCCCGCGCAATCAGGCCCGGCAGCAGCGGCAGCGTCACGTCGTAGGCACTCAGCAGGTTCACGGCCAGCATCTGGCGCAGTTGTGAGCCGTCGGCGGGTTCGTCTTGCAGGCGGCCGGGCAAAAAGGCTCCGGCGTTGTTGACCAGTACGGTCACGGGCGGGGCCAGGGCCAGCACGAAGGCGGCAAACCGGGCACAACCGGCGGCTTCGGCCAAGTCGGCGGCGTGGGTATGCAGCGGGGCCAGGGGGAAATCGACGGCGCATTCAGCGGCGAGATGGTCCAGGTCGGGGGCCGAGCGGGCGCAGGTGGCCACGGGGTGCCCCGCCTGCAAAAAGCGCCGCACTACGGCGCGTCCAATACCTTTGCTGCCGCCCGTCACGACGACTAATTTCTGGGCTTCTTTCACTTGTTGCGTTTATTTTGCGTATGCCGCCCCAGCCGGGGCTCCGGCTCATAACCTGCACCGGGGGGCTGCGTGTTTAACACTGGGGGTTTTTACTGATTTTATGCTTTCTACGTTCGGCCAGTTCGTTCTCTTCATTCGCAGTATGCTCAGCCGCTCCGAGCGCCTGCGCGTGCTCTGGAACCGCACCATCGACGAGGCCATCCTGGTCGGGGTCGATTCCATCTTTATCGTCAGCATTGTATCGGCCTTCATCGGGGCCGTAACCTGCGTCCAGATTGCCTACAACATGTCGAACCCGCTTATTCCCAAAAGTACCATCGGCTTCATGGTGCGGGAGATGACCATCCTGGAGCTGGCCCCCACCATCACCTGCATTGTGCTGGCGGGCAAAGTGGGCAGTAGCATTGCCGGCGGCCTGGGTACCATGCGCATTACGGAGCAGGTTTCGGCTCTGGAGGTAATGGGCATTAACGCCACCTCGTACCTGGTGTTGCCACGCATTCTGGCTGCTCTTATCACCTTTCCCATGCTGGTAATTATGGCGATGGTGCTTTCCATTTTGGGTGGCTACCTGGCCGGCACCCTCACCGGCGTGATGGGCGCGCAGGATTTCATCGAGGGCATTCGCACCGATTTTATTCCCTACAACATCGTCTTTGCCCTCATCAAAGCCGTGGTGTTTGCCTTCCTGATTTCAGCCATCTCGGCTTTTAAAGGCTTCAGCACCACCGGCGGTGCCCTCGAAGTTGGCGCCGCCAGCACCGGGGCCGTCACCAATTCCATCATCGCCATCCTCATCGCCGACTTCGTGCTGGCGGCAGTGCTCCTATAATTAATGAGTGGATGAGCGAATGAGTAAATGAGCGAATTATTAGCCTAGTGGCGCAAGGAGAAGCACTGCCAACCATTAATTCACTCATTCGCTCATTCACTCATTGAACCCAAGAGCCAACAATTAAACAATGCAACAGTTCAACAATTTATCCGATGATTGAAGTCTCTAATATCCAGAAAGGCTTTGATGGCCAGCAAGTTCTCAAGGGCATTAGCTGCGTCTTCGAGACGGGCAAGTGCAACCTGCTGCTGGGCGGCTCGGGTACCGGCAAAAGCGTACTGCTCCAGTGCATTGTGGGGCTGATGAAGCCCGACATCGGCTCGATTACCTTCGACGGCACGGTGTACACGAACAGCAAGATTGACATTCGGCAGGAAATTCGCCGCAAAATCGGGATGCTGTTTCAGGGCTCGGCGCTGTTCGACTCGATGACGGTGGCCCAGAACGTGGAGTTTCCGCTGCAAATGCTGACGCCCGACATGAGCGCCTCCGACCGCCGCGACCGGGTGGAGTTTTGCCTCAAGCGCGTGGGCCTCGAAAACGCGGGCAACAAAATGCCCTCCGAAATTTCGGGCGGCATGAAAAAGCGCGTCGGCATTGCCCGCGCCATCTCGCCCAATTGCACCTACTTGTTTTGCGACGAGCCCAACTCGGGCCTCGACCCCGCCACGAGCATTAAAATCGACCAGCTCATCCACGAAATCACCCACGAGTACGGCATCACCACCGTCATCGTGACCCACGACATGAACTCGGTGATTGAAATCGGCGAGCACATCATCTTCCTGCACCAGGGCCGCAAGCTGTGGGACGGCACCAAAGAGGACATTCTGAACGTGGAAGTACCCGAGCTGAAGGAGTTTATTTTCAGCAGTAGTCTGGTGCGAGCCGCTAAGAAAGTGGACGATGAGTCGGAAGGTGGCATGGCGGCGCTGAACGAAGAGCACGGCGGGGGCAGCGGCATTTAAAAGGGTTTACCGGGCGGCGAGGCAACGTAGTGTACGCCCTGCTGCCGCTCCTGGGCCTAACTTGCCGGCCCGCTGCCGAACTCACTGGGCAGCGGCTGGGGTTGCTGCTGCCAATGAATCGAAACCGCTTGCGTTGGGTGCTGGGGCTGAGCCTGGTGGTGCTGGTGCTGCTGGGCGCGGCGCTGTGGCGGCTGGGCACCCTGTGGAGCAGCCAGGAGGTGGAGCAGCGCCTGCGCGCGCAGCTCACGGCCAACTCGGCCCTGCTGCTGGGGCCGCTGGAGGTGCACATTTCGCCCTGGCGCGACTTCCCTTACCTCACGGCCAGCGTCCGTAACCTGGCCCTGACCGACACCGCCCACGGCCGTGCCGTGCCCGTGCTCACCATCGGGCGCGCCGATATGCGCCTCACGCTGGCCGACTTATGGCACCGCCGCATTGGGGTGTCGCGGCTCGAAATTCAACACGTGGTGCTGGTGGAAGAGGTGGACTCGCTGGGGCGGGCCTGGGGGTTGCGGGGCCGCCGCGTTCGCCGCCCCGGCCCCGGCATTGCGCCCGTGGGCACACTCGATTTTGACTCGGTAATTGTGCGCGATGCGGCCATTCGCACCGCCAACGCCTTCACCCACAATGGCCTGGCGGGGCACATTGCGTTAGCGCGCTTTGGGGGCAGCCTGCGCGGCGGCATTCTGCACCTGCGCGGCACCCTGGTGGGCGAGCTGGCCGAGCTGCGCAACCGCAACGGGGCCCTCATCAGCCACGCGCCCATCAGCGCCCGCGTGGGCTACCGCTACGATTTTGTGGCCCGCCGGGGGCGGTTCCGGCCCGGCACCTACGCCCTGCTGCGCGGCGACACCGTGGCCATCACCGGCACCCACAGCGTGCCGCCGGGGGTGGCCACGGGCACCCTGCTCAACTTGCGCTTTGCCGGCGAGCAGCCCCTGGTGGCCGTGTTGCAGTCGGCCCTGCCGCCCAGCCTGCGGCCCTACCTGGCGGGCACCAGCAGCCCCAGCAAAGCCGCCATCGAGTACACGCTGCGGGGCCTGAGCGGACCCATGCAGCGCCCCCGTACCCATTTGGTTTTCAGTTTAAAAGGCGCGTCGTTGCGCTGGCCCGACTCGCTGCGGCGCATCAGCCGCTGGGACCTGGCGGGCACCCTCGACAACGGCCCCGAGCACCGCGCCGCCACCACCCGCCTCGACCTCACGCGCTGCCGGTTGTTTTCGCCCGCCGGGCAGCTCGACGTGGTGTTTGGGCTGCGCGATTTCCGCCGCCCCGTGCTGCAAGGGCGGGTGCGGGGCCAAACCACGCTGCCCGAGCTGGCCGCCGTGCTGGCCCTGCGCAGCTGGCGGGCGCGGCGCGGCCGGGCCAGCGTCGATTTATCGTTTCGGGGAGTGGCCGCCACCCGGCCGGGCAGCGGGCTGGCCCCGGCGGCGGCGGGGCCGCTGTCGGTGCGCGGCACAGTGGCCTTGTTCGATGCCACCCTGGGCCTCCCCCACCGCCGGGCCGAATTCACGCATTTGAGCGGGCAAATCAAGCTGCGCGACAGCCTCTGGGTGCTGCACAACGTGCGCGGCGAGTTGAGCGGGATGCGCTTCCGGGGCGAAGCCACCACGCGCAACCTGTACCGCTACCTGGTCGGCCAAACGGCGCGGGCCGATATTCGCGGGCAGGTGGCCGCCGCCACGCTGCGCCCCGCCCTGCTGCCCGACCTTTTTCGCCTGCGCCCCGACCCCGGCGTAGTCAAAAAAGCCCCCACGCCGGCCGCCGCCAGGACCGCCGCCCGGGCCGCCGCCCGGGCCGCCGCCCGCCGCCCGCCTGCGCCTTTGTTGCCGGCCGGCCTGCGCCTGGCTTTGGCCCTGCGCTGCGACCGCCTGCTGCTGCCCACTGACACTCTCCGCCAGGTCGCGCTGCTGTTGCGGCACGACGGCCGGCACATCGAACTGCTCAACGCCCGCGCCCAACTCTGGGGCGGCACCGTGCGGGGCAACCTCCGCCTGCCCAGCACCGGGCGGCCCGGCCCCGGCACGGGCCTGCGCTACGATGTAGCCTTACGCTTCGGCACCTTGAATTACCGCACGTTGGCCGCCCACTTGTTTGCGCCAACCGCCGCTTCCGACTCGACGTTAGTTGATGGGGAGGCTGCTCAGTCGGGCACGGCAAACGCTGAGCTGGACGCAAAGGCCTCTAAAACAGCCCTGCGGGCCAAGGCATTCACCGCGCCGGTGTTCAACCTGCAAAGGCTGTTGCAAGCCGCGTCGGGCCGGGTGCGGGCCGATGTGGGGACGCTGGTGCTGCCCACCGGCGAAAACCTGCGCACCGTCAGCCTCCAACTCGACAAAACGGGCGCACTGTTGCGGCTGCCTTACCTGACGTTTGTGGCCCCGCAAGGCGGCCGGGGGCGCATTCGCGCCGAGGGCCGGCTCAAGGGCCTGCGCCTGGCCCAAACCACCGCCGACATCGATTTGCGCTACCATGCGCTTGATGTGCCCCAGCTTTTACAGCTGCTGGCCAGCCTCACGCCGCGCGCCGCGCCGGCGCTGGCGGCGGCCGCCCAGGCCGCCCGGGTGGCCCCGCGCCGCCTGCCGGGCCGTGCGGCCCCTACCGGCAACCGGGCCACCGACCGCGCTAACCGCTTGACGAGTCGAATTAACCGGGCCATAACCCGCGCCCAAAGCCGGGCCAAGCGCTCGGCGGGGCAAGTGCGCCGCATTAGCGCCCAAACGGCTCGCACCAGCCGCCGCGCCACCCGCCCTGAACCCGTGATGGAGGAGCTTTTTGAAGCCGGGGCCCTCACCGCCACCCTGCGCATTGCCGCCGACCAGGTAGAATACGCCGCCGTGCGGGGCACCAACTTCCGCCTCCTGGCCCGCCTGCTGCCCGGCCAAGCCCGCCTCGACGTGTGCACCCTCAACACCCTGCAAGGCCGCGCCGAGCTGCAAGGCCAGCTGCGCACCGATGGCCCCGTGGGCCACCACCCGCTACGGGCGCAAATCCTGCTAGACGATGTGGCCCTGCCCGCCCTTTTCAGCACCCTCACGGCCTTGCATCTCAATGTATTGAACGAAGCCAACGTACGCGGCAGCCTGCGTTGCGCCGGCTCCATCAGCACCGACCTTGGCCCCGACTTCCTCCCGCGCCTCGCCGAAACCAGCGGCTACCTGCACGCCGACCTGCGCCGGCTGGAGTTGCTCGACATTGACCTCATTACCCAAGCCCTGCGTTTTCTGCGGGCCAAGCGCACCACCCATCTCTACTTTGAGCCCGTCAGCGCCGATTTTGTGCTCGACCGCGGCCAGCTCCTCATCCCGCGCCTACGCCTCAACAGCAACCTCACCAACCTGGAAATCAGCGGCCAATACGACCTCGATGGCCGCGCTAACCTCTACCTGGGCCTCAACCCGCTGCAAGTGCTGTTTGGCAGCAACCGCCGCCGCGTGGCCAGCATCGAGCAAGCCAAACCCCTGGCCCGCAACACCCGCCGCCTCACCTACCTGCACCTCACCCGCCCCGAACCGGTGGCCAAGTACCAAGTCATCCCATTTAAAGAGAAGGAACAGCGCCGCCAGCAATTTAACCTGCGCCAGCAAGCCCACCGCATAATCATTGAACAACAACTGGATACGACGATGCGCTAACCCTTAGCCAGGACGGTACCGACGTAACAACCTGCCGCTGTTTACTACTATTACCGCCTTCTAGGCCATGCAATATTAGCGGAGTCAATTGTTAAATCGACTGGTTTTTGAAAAATAAACCGGCAAAATGCTGTATTCTAAAAAAAATGGTTTATGTTTG
>JANXUO010000021.1 GCA_025356245.1 Hymenobacter sp. | reverse complement strand
CCAAGGGCGAGGAAGTGACCTTCGAAGGCGACTACTGCCTGGTGGCCGTGGGCCGCGTGCCCTACACGGCCGGCCTCAACCTGGAAGCCGCAGGCGTTGAGATGGAAGAGCGCGGCCGCATCAAGGTCGATGCCCATATGCAAACCAACGTGCCGGGCATCTACGCCATCGGCGACGTGATTCGGGGAGCCATGCTGGCCCACAAAGCCGAGGAAGAAGGCATGTTCGTGGCCGAAACCATCGTGGGCCAGAAGCCCCACATCAACTACCTGCTCATCCCCGGCGTGGTGTATACCTGGCCCGAAGTGGCCGGCGTGGGCTACACCGAGGAGCAGCTCAAGCACGACGGCCGGGCCTACAAAATCGGCTCGTTCCCCTTCAAGGCCAGCGGCCGCGCCCGCGCCAGCGGCGACACCGACGGCTTCGTGAAAGTGCTGGCCGACAAAACCACCGACGAAATCTTGGGCGTCCACATGATAGGCCCCCGCATCGCCGACCTCATCGCCGAAGCCGTGACCGCCATGGAGTTCCGCGCCTCGGCCGAGGACGTGGCCCGCATGAGCCACTCCCACCCTACGTACGCCGAGGCGATGAAAGAAGCGTGCTTGGCGGCTACCGAGAACCGGGCGATACATATGTAAGACCTCGCCCTGCGGCAGAAACGCAAAAGAGGCTGAAGCTCTCGTAGCTTCAGCCTCTTTTGCGTGAAACCGGGCAACGGTTCTTAATTCGCGCAGATGAAGTCATTGCTTTTTCATTGAAACAGGCATCATATTCCATTTCGGAACAAGTTTTTGCAGTTCATCTTCGGGAAGAGGTTTCCCAGTCATGTCGTATCCCTGTGTAGCAGTCGCTATTTTAGTTTTTGAGTAGTCTGTAATTCGCTCCTCACTGTTTGTAACGGAAATGTTCTGAGTGTACCTTATCCTGCCATCGGGGTAGTAGGAAATGATAGTTTGTTTAAACCCATCAGTTTGGGTGCTTGTCCATTTTTCAAATAGATGGTACTTAGAATTTGTTTTTAAGTCCTTAAAAAATTCTTCTCGGTATATAATATTTCCAAATAAATCATAAATTACCGAATCCTTTACTTGTGCTTTCAGTCCAGAAAAATTGAATGCCCAGTAGCCAAGTGTCCAAGTTCCAGTTTCAACGAAATTATACTTACCTGAACTGCCCTTGATAATCATGATGTCTCCTTTTGAAAAGTCACCGTATTTATTGACCCCGTGCCATTTCTTGATTATCATTCCTTGCTCGTCAATAGCGGCTTTTTCGGCGGTGCCCAGACTTTTATAGAATGATTGTTCTTTTGAGTCACGATACGCTGCAAAAATGGTGCATCCATTTAAAAGGAATGTCATCGCAACTGCAAATTTTTTCGTGAAAATCATACAGGGTTCAATTAACCAAAAATTGCTTTAATTTCGGTGTGATACTGAGGAATAAGTGCAAACATAGACCAAAAAGCTTCTGAAGTTTTGTTCACAAGCTTTATTTGACCCAGTCGTTATTTTTCTATGCCCAGTCCCGATGTAGGCTTACCTCTTTTACAGGCCAGTCAAAAGTAGAGAACAAAGGCTGTTTTTCCTTTTTGTTCTTTTTCCCGCTGCCCCAAACTTGCGCCGCCATGTACACCAAAGAACAGCTTTTGCAGTCCATCCCCGACGTGCCGGTTGAGTTTTCCATCGCGGAGTTAGAGGCGATACTGAACCGGCCGCACCCGGCCGCGCCAGCAGCTTCGGCGGCGGCTCCATCCCGCCCCGCTAACCTGACGCCGGCCGAAGCGACCGATTGGGATTATTACGCCTCGCCGGAGGCCCTGGCGCTGTACGCCGAAATGGCCGCGAAATTCCCGGCTTCGGCGGCAGTCAAGGGTTTGCACGGCATAGGTAAAGCCGCACGAGCCTGAACCGCTCTTGCATCGGCATTTGCTCCATGACCCCCAAAACCAGCAACGGCCGCTGCCCTTCCGGGAGCGGCCGTTGCGTTGCGGGCCTGCCGGGCTTAGGCCGGCTTGGGTGCTTTGGGCTTGCGCACGGGCTTTTTGCGCTCGCTGCTGCGCACGCCGCCGGCTTGCTCGTACTGCGAGCTGTCGGAGCCGAACTTGAACTTGACGCCGTTGAGGGCGCGGGTGGCCCAGGCATCGACCAGCTTTTCCTGGCGCACCAGCTCGTTGAGGGCGTCGTCGGCCACTTTCAGGGCTTGGTTGTAGGTCGAGAGGGCCTTGTTGGCGGTGGCCAGCAGGGTGGTGCCGGCGGCCACCGAGGCACCTTCGCCGAGGTCAAGTTTGGCGTCGATGGCCGTCAGGCCGTCGAGGCGGAGCCGGCCCTTGTCCAGCTTGGTTGATTTACGGGCTTTGTAAGCCATAACGGGTGAGGAATGAGGTGAATGATGCCGCCAAGCTACTACTTATTTTTTAAATAATAGCATTACCGAGGTTAGCAGTTGAAAGTGGAGCGGTCATTCAGAAAAACCACTTCGTGAACGGGCTTTCAAGCCATTGGCACTTCCGGCCAAGCTATTTGCTCATGCAAACAGTCTTGTCGAATGTACAACAAGTCTTATCGAATATGCAAACAGCCTTGTTGTACATGCAAATAGTCTTGTTGGATGTACAACAAGGCTCATCGGATGTACAACAAGGCTCATCGGACATACAACAAGGCTTATCGGACGTGCAACAAGGCTTATCGGATGTACAACAAGGCTTATCGGACGTGCAGACGGCCACTGGCTACCACAAAAACGACCGCAACCCTCTCAGGTTGCGGTCGTGGCAGGTGCTGGTGAGCGCGGGGCTACTCGGCCGCTTCGGGGGCCGGGGCCGCCACCGGCGCGGGCGGCGGGGTGGCCGAGGCGTGTTTTACGCGCACGGCGGTGGGGCCTTTCTGGCCCATCTCCACCTCAAACGTCACCTTGTCGTTTTCCTTGATGGGGCCGCCGGCGAGGCCGTTGGCGTGCACAAAGATGCTCTGCTGGGTTTGCTGGTCCTTGATGAAACCGTAGCCCTTGCTGTCGTTGAAGAAGGCCACGGTGCCGGTGCGGACGACGTCCTCCGGCTCGCGGTCTTCCTGCTTGGCGATGCTGATGCGGATGTCGGAATCCTTGATGATGCGCTTCTTGCTGGGGTCGGGCGGCGTGGCGCTGATGTTGCCGTTCTCGTCCACGTAAGCCAGCATTTCGTCGAGGCTTTGGCCCGGCTTGGCGTTGGCTTTGCGCTCGTCGCGCTTCTCCTCCTTCTCCATGCGCTTTTTCAAGCGCTTTTTCTCGTTGTCTTTCTTACCAAAAGTTTCTTGTGACCTACCCATAGTTGGTGTTAAGCGAAGCTTGTTTTGCCGGTTTCAATTGGCCCTTGTGAAACAAGCAATTGAATTGCTGCGAAGTTACGACGGGCCACCGAAATTTCGCATTTTTTTTCTGATACTGGATGCCGCGCCCGCTGCTGTATCACGGGTAGTAACAGCTCAAGGGGCCATTTCGTTGGCGGAAATTCCCGCAAATTCGGTTACTTCCAGGGCCGTGCCGGGGGGCAGCGCCCCCAGCCAGCAGCTGCCCACGCGCACCCGCACCAGGCGCAGGGTGGGGAAGCCCACGGCGGCCGTCATGCGGCGTACTTGCCGAAATTTGCCTTCGGTGAGCACCAGGCTCACCCAGGACGTGGGGCCGTGGCGGTCGTCGCGGATTTTGCGGCTGCGGGGGGCAAAGCCGGGGGCGGGCAGCAGGTGGTAGGCGCGGGCGGGGGCGGTGCGGTAGGCGTCGGCGGTGCCGGGGGCAATGGCTACGCCCGCGGCGAGGTGCGCCAGAGCTTCGGGGGTGATGAGGCCGTCGAGCTGGGCGTAGTATTCTTTTTCGACGTGGCGGCTGCGGATAAGCTCGCTCAGGCGGCCGTCGGTGGTGAGCAGCAGCAGGCCCTCGCTGTCTTCGTCGAGGCGGCCAATGGCCATGGTGCCGGGCGGAAAATCGTGCAGCTCGCCCAGGAAACGCTTTTTTTGTTCCTTCGCCGCCTCGCTGCGAAACTGGCTGAGGTAGCCGTAGGGTTTGTGCAGCAGAAAGTGGCGGTGGGGCATGAGGCAAAGGTAGCGGTGCCGCGAAATTCCGGTTTCGTGGCCTAGTCGCCCGCTCCACTAGAAACCCTGCCCAAGCGCGGCCGTATCAGCCGCAGACCGGCCGGGAGTACGGCGGGTCATGCTTCTTTCACCTTTTCCCCGTTTGCCATGAACACCAAACTCCTGCTGCTGGCTGCTGCCGCTGCGCTGGCCACCGCTTGCTCGCACGAAAAAACCGCCGAAGTCGCCACCACCCCGGACGTGACCACGACCACGACGACGACCACCACCGTGGACACCACTGCCTACCGCAGCAGCGCCGACGCCCTGGCCGACCGCGTAGCTGCCGACCTGCACATGAACGACGAAGTAACCAAATCCAAGCTGCGCACCGTGTACTACGGCCGCGGCCGCGCCCTGCGCGACGCCGACCTGCGCTACGCCAACGACACCACCGGCCGCTACGCCGCCATCAGAGACGCCAACGACGCGGCCACCCGCAATGTGCGCACCGCGCTGGCCAACGACGGCCTCTACAACACTTACACCAGCGGCCAGAGCAGCTACTACGACGGCCCCTACACGGCGGTAGCCGTGACCGAACAGCCCGCAGCCGCCGCCCGCCCCAGCCTCAATGCCCGCGTGGGCCAGGGCTCGGGGGTGAAGAAGCTGGAAAACCAAGCCGATGGCGACAAGAAAACCAAGTTCGAGAACGGCGCCAAAATCAAGCGCAACGACGACGGCTCCATCAAAATCCGTGAGGCCGACGGCACCAAAATCAAGGTGGACGAGAACGGGCACCGCACCGTTCACAAGCCCTTGTTTGGCCGCCACTAGAGGCATTATGCCCTGGTGCTCACTATTGCTTCACAATACTCAAAAGGCCCGTTCCGGTACCGGAACGGGCCTTTTGAGTGTTCGGGCGGTGGCACTGGCGCTAGCTCTGCGCCAGCAGCAGCCGGGCCTCGGCCACGCTTTGCACGGGGGCCGAGCAGGTGTAATTGCGGCATACATAAAGGGTGGTTTGCCCAGCCTGCGGGGGGCGGTGTTGCAGCAGCGGCAGGTTGCTGCCGGTTTCGGAGCCTGCCAGCACGGTGTCGTGCAAAAAGCCTTGGTTCAGCTCCTGTCGAAACTCGTCGGCGTCGGGGCCCACGATGGCTATTTCCGGTCCCGGCCGCAGCTGGGCGGCGTAAAGGCTGGCCCAGTGGCTGAGGTGCTGGGGCTCTTTTACCGCGAGGGCCTTTACCTGGGCCAGCATGGTGGCCGATAGGGTGCGGTACCCGGCGTGGTCGAGGTGGCGGCCCAGGCGGCGCAGGTTGTGGGCCATCACCGAGTTGGAGGCGGGGATGACGTTATCGAACAGCTCCTTTTTGCGGGCGATGAGCTGCCCGCCCGCGCCGTTGCCGTCGGGGTCGTCCACATCGGCATCGGTGAAGAAGAACAGGTTTTCGGCCGGGTCGAAGAAATAGGTTTGGGTGGTTTGGGTCAGCGCGTTGGCCAGCAGCAGCCATTCTTCCTCAAAGCTGATTTCGTAGAGACTGATAAACGCCTGGATGGTGAGGGCGTAATCTTCCAGGAAGCCGTCGATGGTGGCCCGGCCGCCCTTGTAGCTGCGGCGCAGCCCCAGCCGGTTTTCGGCCCCAAAGCGCCGGGGCCGCGTCAGCTTATCCCGAATAAAAGCCGCATTGCGCCGGGCCAGCACCAGAAACTCGGGCTCGCCAAAAGCGCGGTAGGCATCGCAGAGGCCTTGCAGCATGAGGGCGTTCCAGCCGGTGAGAATTTTATCGTCGAGCCCTGGCCGCACCCGCGTGGCGCGGGCGGCCATTATTTTTTGCTTCCAGGCGGCTATCATATCAGGCAGTGCGCCGGGGGCGAGCTGATGGGCCGCGGCAAAGTCGGCGTCGGTCTGGCGGCGGTGCAGAATGTTGCGGCCGTGCTCCCAGTTGCCGGCGCGGGTGCAGTTGTAGTAGTCGGAAAACAGCGGCTCCTCGGGGCCGATTAGTTCGCGCAATTCGGCGTGGGTGAAGGTGTAAAAGCGGCCTTCTTCGCCTTCGCTGTCGGCATCGAGCGAGGCGTAGAAGCCGCCCTCGTCGCTGGTCAGCTCCAGGCGCACAAACTCGATGGTGTCGTACACCACATCCCGAAAAAGCGGGTCGGGGGCCAGCTGAAACGCTTCGCTGTAGAGGCTCACGAGTTGGCCGTTATCGTAGAGCATCTTCTCGAAGTGCGGGGCCAGCCACTCGCCGTCCACCGAGTAGCGGGCAAAGCCGCCGTGGGCCTGGTCGTAAATGCCGCCCCAGGCCATACTGCGCAGCGTGAGCAGCGTTTGCTCAAGCATTATTTGGCTGCCGCTCACCACATGCGCCCGCAGCACAAACTGCCACAGGCCGGGCATCGGAAACTTGGGCACTCGTTCCATGCCGCCGTGCTCACGGTCGAATTTCAGGCCCAGGTTGTAGAGCAGTAGCTTAAATTCTTCGTCGCTCACGGTCCCGGCTTCGGCGGGAAGGTGGGCGTTGTAGCGGCCCAGCTCGCTGCTCCCTAGGGCTGCGGTAAACCGCTCGGCCGAGGCTTCGAGTTCAATGCGGTGCTCGCCGGCGTAGGCGTTGCCGATGTTTTCGAGCAGCTGCGCCCATTGTGCAGGGGCGAAATACGTGCCGCCGTAGAAGGGCTTGGCCTCGGCGGTCAGAAATACATTGAGCGGCCAGCCGCCCTGTACACCCATGCTGTGCAGGGCCTCCATGTACACCTGGTCCACGTCGGGCCGTTCTTCCCGGTCCACCTTCACGCACACAAAATGCTGGTTCATAACCCTGGCCACCGCTTCGTTCTCGAACGACTCGCGTTCCATCACGTGGCACCAGTGGCAGGCGGCGTACCCGATACTCACCAGCAGCGGCTTGCCCTCGGTGCGGGCGCGGTCCAGGGCCTCAGCCCCCCAGGGGTACCAATCCACGGGGTTGTGGGCGTGTTGTAGCAGGTAGGGGCTGCTCTCGTGGGCAAGTCGGTTCATATTAGTAGCAGGTTTTCAACCCACGAATGAAGGCATAAACAGGCACAATGCCCGCGTAAATGTGCCTCAAAAAAGTCGCCCCGCCGTCCCTGTGCTCCTCAAAAATACCAGGCCACAGCATTCTCCCAAACAACAACACCCGACCAAAAAGTCGGGTGCAGTCGTCAGCATTCAAGTGTAAAATGCTTATTTCGCCTTTGGCGGAGCTTTGCGAGCCGTTGGTTTTCGGCCCGTGGCGGCCGTCGCGGCCTTGGGGGTAGCCACTTTGGCTTTGGCGGCGGCAACTGCTACTTTGGGCGTTGGCGCAGTTTCCTTTGCGGGCGATGTTGAACTTTTGGAAGCCGCCACCAGGCCTTTTGCAGCGGCTGCCGAAGCCTTGGCAGGCAAAGCTGCTGCTTTTGGAGCCGCTGAAGTGGGTTTGGACGTTGATGCTGCTGACAACTTAGGAGTTGCTGCCAGCTTCTTCGGAACGGAGCCTGGCATCTTGGTGGCCGTCGCTTCCGCCTTTGGCACAACTGCGACCGGAGTCTTTTTTGCCTTGGCTGCTGTCGGGGCAGCCGTGACAGTTATTGCGGTCTGGGCGGCAGATTTCGATGCAGCCTTGCCGGTTGGCTTGCTGCCGATTCCCGCTTTCGCGGTAGCTGCTGCGGGGGCCGCGGGCGTTTTCTGAGCCGCCGGAGTTGCGGGCTTGGCCGGAGCTTTGGGTGCCGCCGCTTTCCTGGAAGCGGTGACAGCCGCCGCTGGGGTAGCCGCCGTGCCGGGCAAAGCACGGGTGGCCGTTGCGCCGCTGCTTATTGCAGGTATTATTGCTTTGGGGAGCAAAACTTTACCGGGTTTAGCTTTCGCCGCCGGGGTCACCGTCGCCGTAGGGGCAGGCGCCGCCGGCTGGGCCTTACCAGCCGGCTTCCGACGCGGGGCTGGGGCCACCGTTGCGGTCGGTGCTTGTTCGGCTGCCGGCTCTTGGTGTACGTCGGGAGCTGGCGTGGGCGTGGCAGCTGGCTCAACCATCGGCGTTGCCGGAACAACTACCTGTGGTCGGACCTTGGCGGGCAGCACCGGCCGTTGCCAGCGCGGCACCGCCGCCGGAGTCGCTGCTCTTGGCTCGCCATACAGTTCCGAAAGCGACTGCTGCGATTTTGGTTTCAGCCCCAACACTTGCTCTGCCAGCGAAATTGCTGCCGGAGCGGCGGTTGCGCCTGTTTTCGTTTCAGATGCAGCCGTGTCCGCTGGGGTAGCAAAAAGCAGCCGTTGCTTGCCCCGTACTGGCGCACTGGCGGGCGCTTCTGGCGCTGGCTCGGCGGCAGGCACAGTGGCAAAGCGGGTTTCTGCCTCCGCCGGCAGCGTTGCTGCTGGCTCCATCACAACCGGCATCACCGGGGGCAGTATGTCGGCGAGTACCGGCAAAGCTACCGAGGCTGCGGTGTCGGCCGTCAAGGGTGTTTCGCCGCGCCCGCCGCGCCTATTGCGGCCGCCCCGTTTCACGGGCACCGACTTCGTAATAACCGACGACCTGCGCGGCTCCGCCTCGTCCGCCGGGCGCTGCGTGGTACTACCATCGGCACTGCCAGCCCCCGGGTTTGCGGCAACCGTTACGCCATCGAATAAATCGGCTTGGTCGTCGTTAATTGGCTCCTCGGGAGTAGTGGCACCAACTGCCAGGGCCGCGTGCTTGCGAGCCGTGCGCTTGGCACCGCCCCGGCTGCGGCGTTTTTTCTTTTTTGCCGGATATTCCATTTCGTCGGCCTCGCCGAAAGGGGCCGCCACTTCCGGCGCCGTTGCAGTGCGGGCTTCGGGAGCTTCTTCCGTAGCGGGCGCTGCGGCCAGTTCCACAAAGTCCATTACGCCTGCGCCCATTTCCACGGACAACACTTCGCGTGCGGCGGCCTCGTCGCGGTTGCGGCCGTTGCGGTTGCGCCCGCCCCGGCTGCGGCCGGTGCGGGGCGCGCGGCCATCGGGTTCGGTGGTCGGTAGGGCAGGGGCGGGAGTAGCCGTGCCGAGTCCGGCCCGGTCGTCAATATCGATGCGCTCCTGCCCGTCGTCTTCGGGCTCGGCCAGCGTGGGGGCGGCGGTAATGGGCTCCGGCAGGGCTTCCACGCGCTGCTGCACGTCGGTGAGCTCGCAGCCCACGGGCACGCCCTGGGCTGCCAACTGCTCCAGCCGCTCGCGGGTGCTTTCCAGAAACTGCCGGTGCTCGGGGGCGCCATCGTGCAGCGGCCGGTGCAGCAGGGCCTGCCGTACCGCCGCCCACTCCTTACGGAAACGTCCGAAATCCGCGTCGAAATAGGTGCGGGCAAACTTGTCCCACACGTAGTCCTCGGCTACTTCCGTGGGGTGCAGCATATCGGTCCCGTAAAAGCGGTAGTCGCGCAGGTCGTCGGTCAGCAGCTCGAAGGCCGGAAAGTAGCTTACGTCGGGCAGCAGCTCGCTGATGTAGTGGCAGGCCACACGCAGCACCGATTTGCTCACTGCGTTCAGCGGCAGCGTGTCTTTGAGGTGGCGCACGGGGCTCACCGTTAGCACAAAACGCAGCTTGGGGTTGAGGCGGCGCAGGTAAGCGTGCGTCTCGGCCAGGGCGTTGATGATGTCGTCGGGTGTCAGCAGCTCTTTCTCGAACCGCTCGGCGGGCAGCTTCTGGCAATTGCTCACCAGCTCGCCCGAGGCCAGCGAGCGGTAGGCCCAGGCGCTGCCCAGCGTGAGCACCACCACATCGGCCTGCCGCAAAAAGGTGCCAGTGTTGTACACCTTTTCGCCAATGGTTTGCAGCAGCTCCACCGGCGAGTCAGCCCCGATGCTACTGTGCAAATCCAGGCTTTGCCAGCGGCCCCGCGCTTCCACCACGTGCTGCTGCCAGTCCACGTCTTCGCCCGCAGCGGCGCGCAGCAGCTGCGCCACCGCCAGCGGCTGAAACACCGTGCCGAAGGGATTGACCAAGGTCGTCACCTTATTGTCCGTCAAACGACTGCCTATGCTATCGGCAAAACACGAGCCTATCGTCAGCACCCGTGCCGTGCGCGGGAGTTGCTGCTGCGTCGGCGCAACTATCAATTCAGTTCTAAACATTGTCGCAAAAGTAACCCGGACTTTGTAGTTGGGGCGGTCGCATCTTACGCACCAGACGCCCGGACTGCAAAGTCCGGGCGTCTGGTGTCCAAAAAAAGAAGCCCTACCAGTAGGCAGGGCTTCTGTACTTCGTGAGCCATCAGCTAACAGCCAGTAGCCATCACCCAATAAACCACTACTCGGCTACCACGCGGAAGTTCAGCGTGTGCTTCACTTCTTTGTGCAGCGACACGGTGGCCGTGTACTCGCCAGCGGCCGAAGGCTCCTGGTCGAACGACAACCGCTTGCGGTCAACTTCGACGCCGCGCTGCTTCAGCGCCTCCGCCAGTTGCAGGGTGGTCACGCGGCCAAAAATTTTGCCGGTTTCGCCCACTTTCGTGCGGATGTCCAGTACCATGTCGCCAATCTGGTCGGCAATGGCCTGGGCGTCGCCCTTGATTTTATCGGCTTTGTGTGCGGCCTGGCGCACGTTCTCAGCCGTGATTTTCCGGTTCGTCTTGTCGGCCAGAATAGCCAGGCCCTGCGGCAGCAGGAAGTTGCGGCCGAAACCGGCCTTCACGTCCACGATGTCGTTCTTGTAACCGAGGCCCTTAACGTCGTCTTTGAGGATGATTTCCATGAGGTTAGAAATTTTGAGTGTTAAATGTTGACTGTTAGATTGCGGTAAAGCGCTCCAATTATTCAACATTCAACACTCAACATTCAAAATTTATTTAAGAGCGTCGGCTACGTACGGCATCAGGGCCAGGTGGCGGGCTTTGGCCACGGCCTGGGCTACTTTGCGCTGGAACTTCAGGCTGGTGCCCGTCAGGCGGCGGGGCAGCACGCGGCCCTGCTCGTTGATGAACTTGAAGAGGAAGTTCGGGTCTTTGTAATCGACGTACTTGATGCCGTTCTTTTTGAAGCGGCAGTACTTCTTGCGCGTGTCCACCGGCTTGTTCATGGCCGAGCGGTCGTTGTTGCGGGAGTTGTTGGGCGTTGCCATCGTTGTCGTGCGTCGTTAAAAAGTTAAGCGGCGGCTTCGGTTTCTTTGGCAGCCTTCTGCTGGTTCATCTCGCCGTTGCGGCGGCGCGAGTTGTATTCCACGGCGTGCTTGTCGAGCACCGTGGTCAGGAAGCGGATGACGCGCTCGTCGCGGCGGAAAGCCAGCTCCAGCACATCTACAATGTTGCCGCTGCCAGTGAAGGTGACGCAGAAGTAGTAGCCAGTGCTCTTCTTCTGAATCGGGTAGGCGAGCTTGCGCAGGCCCCACGCTTCGGTGGCAACGATGTCGGCGCTATTTTCCTTAAGCACCTGGGTGAACTTCTCGACCGTCTCTTGCACCTGGCCCTCGTTCAGCACGGGGGTTACGATGAAGACCGTCTCGTAATTGCGAATTTCCATTACGGCGGGGTTGAAGGGGTAAAAAATTTGATTGGGGTGCAAAAGTACTGACTTTCGGGCACATTGCCAAGCCCCAAGCTGGAAATTCCTGGACGCCGGAAATTGCGCCGCCTTTTTCGGCCCCAACAAGCTGCTTGAAAACAAGGTCTCGCCGGGCAAACAGTTGGTCGGTTTGCCGGTTTCTATGCAGGTCTCGCGCAAGGGCGAAACCGTTGGTTTTTAACCAGCATTTCACAAGCCTAAGCAAGCCAATTTGGCTGCCGCTGCCCCGCCCTTCGGCGCAAAACAGGCCTCGCAATGGGCCAATCTTACCCAAAAAGCACAACTTTGGCTTTGCCGCCTTGCAATTCGTGCCCTACCTTTGCGACCCCGTAAGGGGCCTGCGTTCTGTTTTTATCAGTCTGCTTTTTTACCTATGTTTACTAATCGACTTCGCAAGTTCCCGCAACTGTTTCTGGCTTTGTTTCTGACGTTCGCGGGCTTGCAACAAGCTGCTGCCCAGGGTGAAAGTGCCACCGTCAGCAAAGATGGTGTAGTGCCCGGAGCCACGGCCGCCGCCACCCCGGCTACGGCCGTTGCACCCGCCGCCGGCGGGGGCGATGCCGCCGCCGTAGCCGCCGGCGATGCCTTATTCAAAGGCAATTGCGTGCAGTGTCACGCAATCAACGACGTGGTGGTTGGCCCCGCTCTTGGCGGCATCACCAAGCGCCGTCCCATTTCCTGGATTATCCCCTGGATTAAAAACTCCACCAAGGTTGTTGCCAGCGGCGATGCCTATGCCGTGGCCATCTACGAGAAATACCAGAAGCAGCAAATGCCGTCCTTCGCGCTGTCGGACAAGGAGATAACGTCGATTGTAGCGTACATTACTTCGGAGGAAGGTAAAATTGCTCCTCCTGTTGGCGGTGGCGATGGCATAAAAACAGATGGTGGTGGCGATGCCAGTACAGCTTCGGGCGAATCCGGCAAGTACGTTGACATGCTGCTCATCGTCCTCGTAGTGGTGCTTATTGTGCTGGTTGTCACCCTCGTCATCATCGCCAACTTGATGAAGGACGTGCTGAAGGGCCGCAAAGACCTGGATGGCCGCGACGTCGAAATTCTGGAGCAGCGCTTTGACTGGGCTAAACTATACCACTCGACGGCCATGCGCGGCGTAGTGGGCGTGGTGGTAGCACTCGTGTTGCTCTACCAAGGCGTACAAAGCGTGATGGCAGTGAACCTCAACCAAGGCTACCAGCCCACGCAGCCCATTGCCTTCTCGCACAAGCTGCACGCCGGCGAGCACCAGATTAACTGCGCCTACTGCCACACGTCGGTGTACAAGGCCAAGTCGGCCAACATCCCCTCGGCTAACATTTGCATGAACTGCCATTCGCAGATTAAAACGGAGTCGGCCGAAATCAAGAAAATTTACCGCGCCATCGAGCGCAAGCAGCCCATTCAGTGGGTGCGCATCC
>JANXUO010000020.1 GCA_025356245.1 Hymenobacter sp. | reverse complement strand
GTAGTCGCCCATGGCTGCCACGTTGCGGAAGCCCAGCAGGCGCAGCGTGCCGGGGTGTCCGCCGAGGCGGTAGGCTTTGGTCAGCTCGATGGTTTCGGCGTGGGCCGTGGCGTAGTCGAAGTCGAGGTCGGGGCCGTTGGCAGTGGTGGGCAGTAGGGTGCTGCCGAAGCGCAGGGCCAAGCCAGGCCGCACGTACTCTACTACGCCGCCCACAGTGTAGCCGCGCACGTTGGCGGGGTAGTCCCAGGCCCCGGCACTCATCAGGCTCCAGTTGAAAAACTGAGTGCGCGGGTCGTGGGAGTAGGTGTTCTGGTCGAAATAGTCGGCCACTGAGAACTTGCCCAGGTTCAGGGCCAGATAGTGGGTGGGATGACGGCCGGCAATCTGGTTGTTGTCGTCTTCAAGAGCTTCGGTGCTGCGCCCCAGGGCAAATTCCTGGCGCACGTAAAGGCGGGCCAGGTACAGCACCGGCTCGGGGGCACCAATGCGGAAGGTTTCGCCGTTGGGGAAGCCGGCCACGCCCCGTGCCCCGCTTAGGCCCGAGCCGCCGGCCACTTCGGGGTTAAGAAACACCGCTGCCCCGCGCCACAGCTTGCGCCCCAGAAACAGCGTGGTGGTGAGCGAAATCTTGGCCTTTTCGCGGTCTTGCAAGCTATATTCGCCCGCGTATGGCGTGGTCAAATCATTGTGCCACTGCTGGATAATGGTCTGTTGAAAATGCAGACTCCAGTTGTTGCGGCGGCCGTCGGCCACCGTGTCGCGGTGCATAGGCTCCTGGGCCGAAGCGGCAGCCGTGGGCACGGCCGGGGCAGTGCCGGCCGGCGAAGTAACCTGGGCACGGGCCGCCAGCGGTAGCAAGCTGGTCAGCAAAAGGAAGCGGTAAGATTTCAGCAAGGCGCAAAGACTAAAAAAAAGAAAAACAGCTAGCAAAACGGCGCTAAGGTAAGCGCATCACTGTTTTGTACTGCTGCAAAGGCACACGATTTAGCCTAACCTAAAAATTAATTTAATTTAGTATAAAAATATCTCTGCTAGCCAACAGTCGCAGGCAGGTAGCCACCGTTGCGCTTCAGGTAGTCATGCCCCCAGCCCAGTAGGGCCACAAACACCGGCTGCACCCTACGCCCGTGCCCGGCAAGGCATGGTGCAGGCTGGCCTGAGCGAAAATATGGCCGACCTCTACATCGAAATGACTCACGACATCAACAACCACGGCGCAATGATGCTGCCCCCGGCCGGGGCTGTTCGCAGCACGGGCGCAGTGACGCTGAAACAATTTGCGCAAGAGGTATTCGCACCCGCTTTTCAGTGTTAGCCTTTAGCTGATGGCTGTTAGCTAACAGCCATCAGCTAAAGGCTAACAGCTAAATATCAAGGCTTACAGCACCTTCAGGGTTAGCCGCGAGGCGTGAGCCGAGCTGTGGTAGAGCCGGTGGGTGGCCGTTTGAAAACTCGTTGCGCCGGCTTGATAGATGTTGGGCACGTACTGTTGCGGGTTCAAATCAACGAGCGGAAACCAAGTGCTTTGCACCTGCACCATGAGGCGGTGGCCGGGCCGGAAGGTGTGCAGCAAGTCCTGCACCGTGAAGGGCACAGCCGTTACCGCGCCGGGCACAAACGGCTCGGGCTGGCTGAAACTGTTGCGGAACCGGCCGCGCATCACCTCCGAGCGCACCAGCTGCTGGTAGCCGCCGAGGTGGACGCCGGGCGCCGTGCGGGGGTTGTCGGGGGTGTTGTCGGGGTAAACGTCGATTATTTTCACCACCCAGTCGGCATCTGAGCCGGTGGTGGCCACTTGCAGCAGCGCCTGCACGGGGCCGGCCAGGGTGAGCGGACTCGTGAGCACCTCGGTTTGGTAGGTGAGTACGTCAGGCCGACGGCTGGCAAAGCGCTGGTCGTCGGTCATGTACTCGCGGGTCATGCCATCGGCGGTGGCCTCGGTGAAGGGCACCGGGTGGGCCGGGTCGCTCACAAACTGGTCGAACTCGGAGCCGTTAGCGGGGGCCTCGAAGCCAATTTTGCCGCCCGGCAGGAAGTACAAGGCTTTGTCCTGACTTGCTTTGGGGGGCCAGGCGTCGAAGGTGCGCCACTGGTTGGTGCCGCCCTCAAACACCGTGGCTTCGGGCAGGCCCACCATTGCCGCGCCGGGGTTGGCGTCCTTCAAATACGACTTAAAAAACGGCGCCTCAATGTGCTGCTGGTACCAAGCCGAGGGCGAGGGGCCGTAGGCGACGTTGCCCACCATCTCGCCGGTGGTGCCGGCCCAGCCGCCGTGCACCCAGGGCCCCACCACGAAGCGGTTGCTAAGGCCGGGGTTCTGCTTTTCGATGGCCGCGTAGGTGTGAAACGTGCCGTAGAGGTCCTCTGCGTCGTTGAAGCCGCCCACGGTGAGCACCGCAGCTTTGAGGTCGTGCAGGTGCGGGCGGGGGTCGCGGGCTTGCCAGAAAGCATCGTAGTTGGGATGCTGCACCAGGTCGTTCCAGTGCTTGTACTGCCCGTGGAAATAGGTAGCGTCCACGTTTTTGAGGGCACCCAGGCGCTGGTAGAAGGCGTAGCCGTCGGGCGTATTCATTTGCGGGCCGTCGGGGTAGTGGGCCAGCGGCTGCGGGCGGGGCTGGCCGAAGTTGGCCCAAAAGCTCATGACGCCCGTCAGAAAAAACGCCCCGTTGTGGTGGTCATCGTCCCAGAACCAGTCCGTTACCGGAGCCTGGGGCGAGGCGGCTTTCAGGGCCGGGTGGCGGCTCAGCAAGCCCACGGTGGTGTAGAAACCGGGGTACGAAATGCCCCACTGGCCCACGCGGCCGTTGTTTTTCGGGCCTTTTTTGGTCAGGAACTCGATGGTATCGAAGGTGTCGGTGCCTTCGTCCACATCCTTTTTGCTGGGGTGCTGCTCGGTGGCGGGCCGCACGTCCTCAAACGTGCCTTCGGAAAGGTAGCGCCCGCGCACGTCCTGAATTACAAAGATGTAGCCTTCGCGCAGCATCGTCCCGTTGGGGCAAATGCGCTTGCGGTACTGGCCCGGCCCGTACGGCCCCGCCGAGTAGGGCGTCCGGTTCAGCATGATGGGGTAGCGCACCTGGTCGGCATCCTTGGGGGCGTACACCACCGTGTAGAGCTTCGCGCCGTCGCGCATGGGTATTTGCAGCTCCTGCTTGGTGTAATGCGCTCGGGCGTAGAGCGTATCAGCCGCGTAATTGGCCCGAAACTGCGCGTCGCTCACGGGTTGGGTGTCGGCGGGCAGCGGGTAGCCGGCGGGGGCCTGGGCCGCGGTGGTGGCGGCGGCCAGGAGCAGGGTTAGGAGGACGAGGGGTTTGGTTTGCATGTTGAAGGAGCAATGGTTGCGAGCGGGCGGTAGGTGAATGGTCGGACGAATCGCCCGAAGGGCTTCGTCCGACCATTCACCGTTGGGACGACTAATGTTGGACGATTAAGGTGCCGGTTTGCGCGAGTCGTTCAACGGCCAGTGGTCGGACGAA
>JANXUO010000650.1 GCA_025356245.1 Hymenobacter sp. | reverse complement strand
CGGCACGGGCGGGCATATTTTTCCGGCCGTGGCCATTGCCAACGAAATACGCCGCCGCTACCCCGAAGCCGATATATTATTCGTCGGGGCCAACGGCCGTATGGAGATGACGCGGGTGCCGGAAGCTGGCTACAACATTGTAGGGCTTGACGTTACGGGCCTGCAACGCCGGCTCACATCGCAAAATTTATTGTTTCCGGTGCGGGTATTTCGAGCAGTGCGCAAGGCCGGAAAGCTTATTGAGGAATTCCGGCCCGATGCGGTGGTGGGCGTGGGCGGCTACGCCTCGGCCCCGGTGCTGCTGGCCGCTACCAGCCGCGCTATTCCCTCGCTTATTCAAGAGCAGAATTCGTACGCGGGCTTGGTAAATAAATTGCTGGCCCGGCGCGTCAATAAAATATGCGTGGCTTACGAAGGCATGGCGAAATTTTTTCCAGCCGATAAATTAATTGTAACGGGCAACCCCGTGCGTACCGAAATTGCCAGTGGCAACCGCGCCGAGGCCCTGGCTTTTTTTGGCCTCGATGCAACGCGCAAAACCCTGCTCGTGGTGGGCGGCAGCCTGGGTGCTCGTACCCTCAACCTGGCCACCGCGGCAGCCCGTGCCCGCCTGCGTGCGGCCGGGGTGCAGTTGCTGTGGCAAACCGGCAAGCTGTATTTCCCCGAGGCCCAGCAGCATGCCGCCGCGTTCGCTGCCGACGGTCTGTACGCGCACGAGTTCATTCAGCGCATGGACCTGGCCTACGCGGCGGCCGATGTGGTTGTTAGCCGGGCCGGAGCCTTGTCGGTGAGCGAGCTGTGCCTCACGGGCAAGGCCAGTATTTTGGTGCCTTCGCCCAACGTGGCCGAAGACCATCAGACCCAAAACGCCCGCGCTCTGACCGGCCGCCACGCCGCCGTGCTGGTTACGGACGCCCAAGCCGATGCTCAACTCTATGACGAAGCCCTGCGCCTGCTCGCCGACGAACCCCGCCAACAGCAGCTGCAACAGAAAATACGGGCGCTGGCCAAACCCAACGCCACCACCGCCATCGTGGATGAGCTGATGAAATTAATTCCGTCGGTCAAGACGAAATGATGAGTTACAAAAAATAATTTCTAATTAAAATTGAACCAGTTTCCCTTCGTTTTCTTCCTCGGCATTGGTGGCATCGGAATGTCGGCCCTGGCCCGCTGGTTTCGGGCCAATGGCCACGCCGTGAGCGGCTACGACAAAACCGAAACGCCTCTTACCCAAGCGTTGGTGGCCGAAGGAATAGCCGTGCATTACGCCGACGCGGTGGAGAATATTCCGCTGGAAATTCGGGACAATAAGGCCCAAACCCTGGTTGTACTCACGCCCGCCATCCCAGCTACCAGCCTGGAGTGGGCCTGGCTGCGCGAGGGAGGCTACGCTATTCGTAAGCGCAGCCAGGTATTAGGTGTGCTCACTGAAGGCCGCCCCACCATTGCCGTGGCGGGCACCCACGGTAAAACTACCACCAGCAGCATGGTGGCGCACCTGCTGCACCACGCCGGGCTGCCCGCTGGGGCGTTTCTGGGCGGTATTTCGGTGAATTTGGGCAGCAACCTGCTGCTGCCCGCTACCCCCGACGCCCCGGTAGTGGTAGAGGCCGACGAGTACGACCGCAGCTTCCTGACGCTGCACCCCGACGTGGCCATCGTGACCAGCACCGACGCCGACCACCTCGATATTTACGGGAACCAGACGGCGCTCATCGACTCATTTTGTCAGTTTGTGAGCCAGATTAAGCCCGGTGGCACCTTGCTGCTCAACCACACCGCCGATGCGCGGGTGGCCGCCGCCGCGCCGCCCGGCACCCGCGTGCTGCGCTACGGCCTGAACGCTGCCCAAGGCGCTGACTTGTACGCCGAAAACATAACGCCCGAAGGCCATCAGTTTCATTTCGACCTGCACGGCCCGGCGGGCACTGTGCCGGGCTTGCAGCTGGCCGTGCCCGGCTTTCACAACGTCGAAAATATGCTGGCCGCTGCCGCCGTGGCGCAGCAACTGGGCGTAGCCGCCGGGCCGCTGGCGGCGGGCGTAGCGGCCTACCGGGGCGTCAAGCGCCGCTTCGAGTTTGTGGTAACTGCGGGCCAGGGCCGCGTTTATTTGGACGACTACGCCCACCATCCGCGCGAAATCGAGGCTTTTTTGCGGTCGGTGCGGGCCTTGTACCCCGGCAAGCGACTGCGGGTAGTGTTTCAGCCCCACTTGTTTACGCGCACCCGCGATTTTGCCGAAGGCTTTTCGCGCAGCCTCAGCCTGGCCGACGAAGTGGTGCTGCTCGACATTTACCCGGCCCGCGAGCTGCCCATTGCCGGCGTGAGCGCCGCTATGCTGTTGCCGGGTATCACAGCCGCCAAAAAATCAATTCAGACCAAAGAACAAGTTTTGGCCGCCGCTACCGACAATGCTTTTGATGTACTGGCCACCGTTGGAGCTGGCGATATTGACACGTTGGTGCCCAAGCTGCGCGTAATTTTGAATGCGGAATGGAATAACACCGCAACAGCTAATCAGTCAGGAAGCTAGATACTGATTTTTAATAAAAAAAGCCTTAGCTTTACCGCTGCTAAATGGGCTTTGATAAATCCTCTTGTCAAATACCCATAAGGCTTACGCAAAAAGCCCAAGTCATCTGTCGCGCAGCGTTTCGCGGTGTTAAAACGCAGTGTTTCGCGGTGTGGATAAAACAAAATACTGCGTTTAACACTGCGAAACACTGCGTGAAATATCCTTTGCGTAAGTCCTGATACAAACAAGAAATACCCCAATGGCCCGCACCTATCGGAATTTACTGGTTGCCTTAATCTGCCTCCTGGTGCTGGGCAGCCTGGGCGTATTTGCGGCGGTGCGGCAGGCCACGCGCCCCGTGCGGCGGGTGCAGGTGAGCATTGCCAACGAATTTGAAAATTATTTCATCAACGAAAAAGGCATTACGGCGCTCCTGACCAAGCACGGAGCCGAGCCCGTGCTGGGCACCCGCCCCGAAGGCCCGCGCCTGCAACAGCTCGAAGCCCGGCTGCGGGCGCACCCTTTTGTGCGCGAGGCGCAGGTGTACCGCGATTTGGCCGGCGACCTGCACGCCGACGTGCGCCAGAACCGGCCCATCGCCCGCCTCACCCACCCCGACACCCGCCTCGATACCTACGTCGATGCCGAGGGCCACGCCCTGCCGCTCTCGCCCCTCTACACGGCGCGGGTGCTGACCCTGGCCCGGCCCGGCGGTTTGGCCTTGCCCCCGCGTTTTTTTGCCGACAGCACCGGCCGCCGCTACCTCGATTTTGTGCGTTACGTGGACGAACACCCCTTCTGGCGGGCCCAGGTGGCGGAGGTGCAAATAGAGGCCGATGGGCGCCTTTCCTTCACTCAACAGGTGGGCGACCAGCGTATAGAATTCGGGCACCCGGAAAATATTTCGGAGAAATTCGCCAAGCTGATGGTATTTTACCGTCAAATTCCGTCTGTTCTCGGCTGGGATACTTACCATCGCGTGAACGTGGAATACCAAAATCAAATCATTTGCGAATAATAATTCGCTAAAAATCAGCAGCTTGATTTTTTATCAAATTGCTAATAAAATTCGCTTCTAGCTTACCGCTCGCAACACCCCAGCACCATGCAACAAGATAAAATCGTCGTCGGGCTCGACATCGGCACCACAAAAATCTGCGTCCTGGTAGGCCGCAAAAATGAGTACGACAAGCTCGAAATTCTGGGCATGGGCAAAGCCGTTTCGGAAGGCGTTTCGCGGGGAATAGTGCTCAATATCGATAAAACGGTAGATGCCATTCGCCGCGCCATCCGGCAGGCCGAAGAACAGTCGGGCATCAGCATCGGCGTCGTGAACGTGGGCATCGCCGGGCAGCACATCAAAAGCTCGCAGCAGTTCGGCAGCATCATTCGCAGCTCGGCCGATACCATCGGGGCCGACGACGTGAACCGGCTCTCGCAGGACATCTACCGGACGGTGATTCAGCCCGGCTCGCAGATTATCCACGTCATGCCCCAGGAGTACAAGGTCGATTTTGAGGGCGGCATTGCCGACCCCATCGGCTACGAAGGCGTGAAGCTGGAGGGCACCTTCCACGTCATCACGGCCCAGACCACGGCCATTAACAACATCAACAAGTGCGTCACCAAGGCCGGGCTCGAAATTTCGGACTTGATTTTGGAGCCGCTGGCCAGCTCCATCTCCATTCTGTCGGAAGAAGAGAAGGAAGCCGGCGTGGCCCTGATTGACATTGGCGGCGGCACTACCGATTTGGCCATCTTTAAGGATGGCATCATCCGGCACGCGGCCGTGCTGCCGTTTGGTGGCAACATCATCACGCAGGACATCAAAACCGGCTGCCAGGTAGCGCCCGGTCAGGCCGAGCAGCTCAAGGTGAAATTCGGCAAAGCCATTGCCGAAGAAGCCAGCGAGCACGAGATTGTGAGCATCCCCGGCCTGCCCAACCGCCTGCCCAAGGAAGTGTCGCTCAAGAACCTGGCCCACATCATCGAGGCCCGGATGTCGGAAATTATCGAGCTCGTGTACGCCGAGATGTACCGCATGGGCCTGCACGACCAGCTGGCGGCCGGCATTGTGCTGACCGGCGGCGGCTCGCAGCTGCACAACCTGGTGCAGCTCACCGAGTACATCACCGGCCTCGAAACTCGCGTGGGCTACCCCAACCAGCACTTGGGCAAAACCCGCATTGAGGCCGTGAAATTCCCGATGTACGCCACCACGGTGGGCCTGGTGCTTGCTGGCTATCAAGGGCTTGACGAGAACAACGCCCGCCCCGTATACGAGGAAGAAACTACGAGTTACGTGCCGCCCGTGGTGCAGAAGTACGAGCCCATCCCGGCCATCGAACCCCGTACCCCCGCGCCCGCCCCGAAGCCTGAGTTGCCCAAGGAGCCCAAAGGCCCGAGCCGCGCCGGCCTGTTTTTCAAAGACATCATCAGCAAAACCAAAAGTTTGCTGATTGATGACTACGACGACAAAAGCTACTAGGTGAAAACCGTAATCCGTTGAGCGTCATTCAAAAAACACCAACCGATTAATAAAATAACATTCCCGAATAGTTGGGCCGGATTGCGTAACTGCTTGTCTGGCCCAACTTTCGTGTTAATTGCAAGGGCAGGCCCGTTACAGTGGGCTGTCGCGCCACCACCAATAGCCAAAAACCACGGCTGAAAGCTGCCCGCTGCCAGCCCCCAGATAAGAAAAAATGACTTACAAATTCGATATGCCCACCCAAACCAAGTCCATCATTAAGGTGATTGGGGTGGGCGGCGGCGGTTCTAATGCCGTGAAGCACATGTACAAGCAAGGCATTAAGGATGTCGAGTTTATCATTTGCAACACCGACCAGCAGGCGCTGCAAAGCTCGTCGGTGCCCAACAAGCTGCAAATCGGCATCGACCTCACCGAAGGGCTGGGGGCGGGGGCGAAACCCGAACGTGGCCGGCAGGCGGCCCTGGAGAGCAAAGAGCAAATCCGCGAGTTGCTGAACCAGGGCACCAAGATGCTGTTCATTACGGCGGGCATGGGCGGCGGCACCGGCACCGGCGCGGCCCCGGTAATTGCCCAGGTGGCGCAGGAGTTGGGCATTCTGACGGTGGGCATCGTGACGGCCCCCTTCGTGTTTGAGGGCAAGCGCAAGCGCGAGCAAGCCGAGCAAGGCATCCGCGAGCTGAGCGAGCACTGCGACACGGTGCTGGTGATTCTTAACGACAAGCTGCGGCAGCTGTACGGCAACCTGGCCATGGGCGCGGCCTTCGCCAAGGCCGATACCGTGCTGACGACGGCCGCCAAGTCCATCGCCGAAATCATCACGGTGACGAGCGACGTGAACGTGGACTTCGAGGACGTAAAAACGGTGATGAAGGAGTCGGGCGCAGCCGTGATGGGCAGCAGCATCACCGACGGCGAGAACCGCGCCCGCCGCGCCGCCGAGGAAGCCCTGAACTCGCCGCTGCTCAACAACACCGACATTCAGGGAGCGCAAAAAATCCTGCTCTCCATCATGTCGGGTCCCGACCACGAGCTGGAAATGGACGAGCTGACCGAGATTACGGAGTATATTCAGGACAAAGCCGGGCAGGACGCCGAAATGATTTTTGGGCACGGCGTGGACGACACCCTGGGCCAGAGCATTCGTGTGACGGTAATTGCCACTGGCTTCGCCCGCGCTCCCAGCTCCATCAGCAACCATGTGCCGGCTGTTGCGCAGTCAGCTGAAAGTCAGTCTGGTGCCGACTATAGCCCGGCCGGTACCGCTGCTTCTGGCCAACAGGTTACCGGCTTCACGGTGCCTACTTTTGGCAGTGCCCCGGAGCCCGTGCGCACCGTGCACGACCTCGACGGTCCAGTGGCCGCCAACGCCGCCGTACTTGCTAATGCCGGCAGCCAAGCCCCCGGCGAGCCCACGCTGCTGCCCAACATGCCCGATACGGCCCCTGCCACCCCGCGTCCCCGCCACGTTGATGCCCAGGCCGAAGACCGCCGCAGGCGCCTGCAAGCCCTGAGCGGCAACGGCCTGCCGCCCGAAGCCGTGAGCCAATTGGAAAAACCCGCCTACCTGCGCCGCGAAGTGAAGCTGGAAAACGTGGTGCCCAGCTCGGCCCAAAATATCTCCCGCTTCAATCTTTCCGACGACAACGAACTCTCCGAAGGCAACCGCTTTCTGCACGACAACGTGGATTAAAAAGCAG
>JANXUO010000594.1 GCA_025356245.1 Hymenobacter sp. | reverse complement strand
TGTGGTCTTTCTTGTTGATTTTGAGGTGTTCGGTGAGGTGGCTGATGCGGTGCGTGAACAAGGCAATTTGCGACTCGGCCGACCCGGTGTCGGTGGCTAATTTCTGGAGGCTGTTCTTCTCGAACAGGGCCTGCTTGGCTTCGGTGGTGAGAATCATCGGCTGATAGGGCGCTTGCGTCCCCGTCTGTGGATTGTGGGTGGTTGGAAATTAAAAAAAGCATACCCCGCAGTTCGGGGTGCCGCAAAGGTACGGCGTTTTTGGAGGGGAAACAAGGGCGGGGTTGGCTGAAATTAAAGCCCTACACAGAGGTTGTTTTCAGTTTCGACCTGCTGCCGGGGACCGACTGATGGGCCGACGACCGGCTATTCTTGTTCGCGCAGCCGGTGGATGGTCGCGCGGTGTATCCCGTACTCGGCGGCCAGCTTGCCGGGCTCCTCGCCGCGGGCCAGGCGGCCCGTGGGGGCGCGGGCGCGGGTCGGAGATGGAAGACATTTGCAACGTCAGAAAAACTGGGCAAAAGCGGGCGTGTTTCCAGATGCTGACGACAAGACAGAAACTAGCGTTTTCCTTTCTGGTAATGCGTCTTGCAACTGACGAGGCGTATTTCCTCGTCCGTTACCCGATAAACGAGACGGTGTTCAGCGGTGATGCGCCTCGACCAATACCCTTGCAAATCGTGGCGCAACGGCTCCGGTTTTCCGGTACCGGTGAAGGGCGTTCGCAAGCACTCGCCAATCAGCAGGTTGATACGAGCGAACAGCGTCCGGTCTTGTTCGAGCCAAGTCAAGTAATCGGCCCAAGCATCGGGGTTCCAATTGATGTTTCGGCGCAGGCTCCTCACAACTCGATTAGGTCGTGCTGCACATACAATCCTTGCCGGTCGCGCTCGATAGCCGCTAGAATCACGGCCCGGTTGGGGCCGCTCAACAGGTATTCCGTGGTGTCCATCTCGTCGGGGTCAAACCCGTCGTAGTCAGGCGTGTCGTCAGCAGCCGGTTGAGCCGCTGGCTCCGCGATGAGCTGCATCAACCCAAGGGCCAGCGCCGCCGTGAACAAGGCGGCACCAACCACTTTTTCGAGCAAGGGAGTAAGAGCAGCCGAATTTTTCATTGCGAATGTAATTTGTTGGGCTTGCAAATATAATCTGACGGCCTCGTTTTCAACTTGAACCGGCCGCCGCACTACTGCGCCGGGCCGTAGTCCTGAGAAGCAATGGGCTGCGGCGGCACCCCGTTTTCGGCGGCAGCCGTCAGGGGCAGTTCCCAGTTTTGGCTCAACGTATCCAACGCCGTGTAGTTGGTAAGGTCGAAGCGGCAGGGGACGATGCTGACGTAATTTTCGGCCAGGGCGGCTTCGTCGGTGTCGGGGCCGGGGTCGAGGTTGATAAACTCGCCGATGAGCCAGTAGTAGGGGCGGCGGTAGGGGTCGTGGCGCTCGTCGAAGGCTTCCTGCCACTTGGCGTGGGCCTGGCGGGCCAGGCGCAGGCCGGCGATGGGGCGGGCGGGGTCGTGCTTGGGCAGGTTTACGTTGAGGGCCGTGTTGGGCGGGATACCCTGGGCCAGGGCCAACTGGCAGATTTGCGTAACCCAGGAGCCGACGTGCGAGAAGTCGGCGTCGTGCCCGTACTCGCAGAGCGAGAAGCCGACGGCGGGCAGCCCTTCGATGGCCGCTTCGATGGCCGCCGACATGGTGCCGGAGTACAGCACGTTCACCGAAGCGTTGGAGCCGTGGTTGATGCCCGACACGACGAGGTCGGGGCGGCGGTCTTTGAGGATGTGGTGCTTGGCGATTTTTACGCAGTCGGCCGGGGTGCCCGAGCATTGGTAGGCTTCGACATCGGGGCCGAAAATACGGCTGCGCTCCAGGCGTAGGGGCTCGCCGATGGTGATGGCGTGGCCCATGCCCGACTCCGCGGAGTCGGGGGCGACGACAACGACTTCGGCCCCGAGGGCCAGCACGGTTTCGACGAGGCAGCGGATGCCGGGGGCGGAAATGCCGTCGTCGTTGGAAACGAGGATGAGGGGGCGAATAGGAGATGACATTGGGGCAAAGGTAGCGGGGGGTGCCCTGCCTGACGCGGCTTTACTGCGGCAGGCGCGAGGCCAGCAGCCCTTCCGGCACCCACAGCTCGCCAGTGTGAAAATCAAGCAGCCCATTCCGCTCGTCCTCGATGTTGGTGGCCTGGGTGTACACGTCGCCGGCGATGGGGCGGCGGCGCAACTCTTGCTTAAAGGCCACGATGTCGGCCGTGCGGGAGCCTACGTCCTGGGGGCCGCCGTAGTCGGCGAAGCCAAAGCCGCCCCACTCGCTGACGACCAGCGGCACCTGGCGACGGAAGAAAAACGGGTCGCCGACGACGAGGGGGAAGGCGGCAGTGCCCACCAGCTCGCCGTTCACCAGGCGGTCGAGCAGCTCGCGCCAGCGGCCCAGGTCGGGGGTGTAGAGGTGGGCCGTGAGCAGGTCGGACTTGAGGCGGCCCTGGTCGGAAATGTGCTGCCAGCCGTCGTTGTCCACCACCAGAAACTGGGGGTAGGCCAGCTGCATAAAGTGGTAGGTGTCCACGATGTAGGCGCGGGTGGCGGGGTTGGTGGCGATGTCCTGGCAGCCCCAGTCCTCGTTGTAGAGGCTCCAGATGACCACCGAGGGGTGGGTTTCGATAAGCGTGACCATGCGCAGGAGCTCGGCGCGGTGGTTGACGCGGCTGCGGGGCGTGGACTGGTGCGGACTGGGCACCTCCACCCACAGCAACAGGCCCAGCTCGTCGGCCAGGTTGTAGAGGCGCGGGTCGATGCCGGCGATGTGGACGCGCACCAGGTTGCAGCCCAGGGCCTTCATGGCGTGCATGTGGCGGCGCATTTCTTCGTAGCTGGCCGTGCCGGGCTGATAGAGGATGCCGTCGAGGTAGATGGGCTGGTTGTTGAGGTAGACGTAGCGGCCCCGCGACTCGATTTTGCGCAGGCCGAAGTTGGCCTCAATCTGGGCCGAATGGCCGTCGGCGTCAATCAGGTGCGCCACCAGGCGGTAGAGCGTGGGCGACTCCGGCGACCAGAGCTGCGCCCCCGGCACCTCCAGCACTAGGCGCTGGGGGCGCTGCCCGGCGTCGAGGGGCAGGGCAAAGTCGGACACCGCCAGCGGCCCCGGCGAGCCGTCGCGGGCAAACACTTGCAGACGAATGGTGTACTCCCCCGCGTCGTGAATGCGCAGGGTCAGGTTGAAGCGCACGAGCTGGTCTTCAACCACGCTCACCACGCCAATGCGCGAGCGCAGACGGTTGCGCTCCACCACTTCGAGCCAGGCGCTGCGCACGGCCCCGGTCTGCGTTTGGTACCAGATGCCGCCGCGCTTGTACACGTGCGACTCTTGTTTGCCACGGGGCGTTTCGGCGTCCATGGTGTCGGCAATGCGCACCGTGAGGCGGTTGACGGGCAGGAGCTGCTCGGGGTCCAGCTCGTAGGAGAAGGAAGTGTATTCGCCAAAATGCACGTCCTCGCCCTCAATGGTGCGCAGCAGCGCGCCGTTGAGCCACACGCGGGTTTCGTAGCCGCAGGCCCCGAAGGTGAGCTGGAGCAGCGAGCGCAGCTCGGCGGCAATGACGGGCCGTTCGAAGGTGCGCTCGTACCACACCACCACCTCGTCGCGCCAGCTGGCGTGGGCTTCGCCGCGGGCCAGGGCCAGGTGGCTTTCCACCGAGCCGGGCCACTGGGCGGTGTAGTCGTAGGTGTGGCCGCCGGCCCAGTTTTCACGCAGGCCCGCATCGGCCGCGTCGAGGGCGAAGTTCCACTCGCCGTCGAGCAGCAGGTGGTTGTTGTGGCGCAGCACAGCGCGGGGCAGCGGGTTGGCGGCGGGGTTGTCGGACGCGGCGGCTGGGTGCAGGGCTGAGAGGCCGTAGTTGGCGTGGGTTGGCGTATCCATTCGAAAGAATTGCAGTTTGGGCGCTTGGGAGCGTTCCGGAACACCAAGCCTGCGGGGCGCAATTTAGTGCCCTGCCGCCGACGTTGCGCAGCCGGCCTTTACTTTACGCCCATGTTTGGCCCCTTCCTTCTCTCCCTGCTGATGACGCTTGCCCCTACCCCACCGTCCGTCCCGGCCGCCGCCTGGCGCACGCCTTTTGAAGCCGGCACCGGCAACACCACGGCCACCTACACCGAGTGCCTGGCATTTTATCAGAAGCTGGCGGCCAGCTACCCCGCCGCCTGCACGCTGCGCCCGGCGGGGGCCACCGACTGCGGCGAGCCGCTGCACGAGTTCGTCATCAGCCCCGGCAACGACGCCGACGCGGGCAGTGCCCGGCGGGCCGGGCGGCGGGTGGTGTTCATTCAGAACGGCATTCACCCCGGCGAGCCGGAGGGCATCGACGCGAGCCTGATGCTGGCCCGCGACCTGCTGCAACAACCGGCTTGGCAGCCGCTGCTGGCCAACCTGACGGTTGTCATCATCCCGGCCTACAACATCGACGGGATGCTGAACCGTAGCGCCACCTCGCGCGTGAACCAGAACGGACCGGCTGAATACGGCTTCCGGGGCAACGCCCGCCACCTCGACCTGAACCGCGACTACGTGAAGCAGGACGCGCGCAACGCCCGCGCTTTTGCCGCGCTGTTTGCGAAGTGGCGGCCCGAGGTTTTTGTGGAAACCCACACCTCCAACGGCGCCGATTACCAGTACACCATGACGCTGATTGCCACCCAGCACAGCAAGCTGGCCCCGGCCCTGGACCGCTACCTGCAAGCGGAATTGTTGCCCGCGCTGTACGCCGGCATGGACCGTAAAAAGTGGCCGATGGTGCCCTACGTGGACTTTGAGGGCCGCACGCCCGAGAGCGGCCTGCGCGGGTTTCTGGACCTGCCGCGCTACTCCACCGGCTACGCGGCGCTGTTCAACACCCTCGGGTTCATGCCCGAAACGCACATGCTGAAAGCTTACCCGGCGCGGGTGCGGGCCACCTACGAGTTCCTGGCCACGGTGCTCGAAACCGTGCACGGCCAGGCCGACGCCCTGGGCCGCGCCCGCACCGAAGCCGACGCGGCGCTGGCCCGGCAAACCCACTTTGCTTTGGCTTGGGAGCTGGACGAAAACCAAGCCGAAACCGTGCAGTTTCGGGGCTACGAGGCCCGCACCGAGCCCAGCGCGGTGAGCGGCCTGCCCCGCCTGCGCTACGACCGCGCCGCGCCCTACTGCCGGCCCGTGCCCTACTACAACACCTACCGGCCCACGCTGGAAATTACGGCCCCCACGGCCTACATCCTGCCCGCTGCCTGGGCCGAGGTGCGCGAGCGCCTGCAACGCGCCGGGGCCGTGCTGCACCGCCTCGAAAAACCACTGACCGGTCCGCTAGAAACCTACTACATTGCTGATTATAAAACGGCCAGCTCGCCTTTCGAGGGCCACTACCTGCACCGCGCCGTGCGCCTCGAAACCCGCACCGAAGCCCAGGGCACGGCTCCGGCCGGCGACTACCTGCTGCGGCTGACCGAGCAGGGCGCCGCCCGCCGCTACGTGGTGGAGGTGCTGGAGCCGCAAGGCCCCGACTCGTTTTTTGCCTGGGGTTTTTTCGACAGCATCCTTCAGCAAAAGGAGCATTTTTCGGATTACGTGTTCGAGGACGTGGCCGCCGACGTGCTGCACCAGCAACCGGCTTTGCGGGCCGAGCTGGCCGCCCGGCAAAAGGCTGATGCCACCTTCGCGGCCGACGCCCAGGCCCAGCTGGAATGGGTGTACCAACGCTCGGTACACCACGAGGCCGGACACAACTGCTACCCAGTGCGGCGGCTGCGGTAGCACTGCGGGACGCACCGGCTCCAGGTGCGGCGTACAAGTTTAAGTCAAATTAGCACATTACAATCGATTGCGGCGCTGAAAACGCTGATTTGATAATGATTTATTAAAAAAATGGTGTAGCTTTCGACTTGCTTGACGCCCGTGGCGCGAGCAGGAATTCCCACCTTCTAACCTTTTTTACCAATATGTCAATTTTACGAAATGGCGGGTTGCCACTGGTGGCCCTGCTCGGGGCACTGGCCGCCGCGCCCGGCGTGGCCCAGGCCCAGACGCCTGTTGTGGATGGCACCCGCGACGCGGCCTACCCGGCGGCGCTGGCCGTGCAATCGGTGGACACCAACTTCGGCGACAACAACGGCACGCCTTCGCAGTACGCCGCCGGCGGCTCGGAACTCGACAACATTCACGCCCGGATTGTCGGCTCCGATTTGTACCTCTTCATCGGAGGCAACCTGCAGAGCAATTTCAACAAGCTGGACCTGTTCTTCGACTCGAAAACCGGCGGCCAGAACACGTTGAGCGGCAACGGCCAGTACCTGGGCAACCACAACGGGCTGACGTTTGACGTGGGCTTCACTGCCGACTACGCCCTGTCCGTGACCTGCGGCAACCCCAGCGCCAACAACCTGGAAGTGTACGCCAACTACGCTCCCATCCCAACGGGCAGCATCAGCACCGACTACATTGGCGGCGGCACGGGCCGCACCCAAAGTGTGGACTTCGGGGTCGTGGTGCCCGGCAACGGCATGGGCACGGTGTCCATTGACAACTCCAACATCCTGGGCGTGGGCGGCGGCACGGGCGCGGCCAACACGGCCAACGTTACGGCTGTAGCTACGGGCATTGAATACAAAATCCCGCTCTCGGCCCTGGGCACGGCGGCCAACGGCGGCGACATCAAAATCATTGCCTTCGTGAATGGCAGCAACTGGCAGTTCCTCTCGAACCAAGTGCTGGCGGGCCTGGCCGGCGGCAGCGGCAACCTGGGTAACCCCAGCGGCGTGAACTTCGCCTCGCAGGCCGGAACGCAGTTTATCACCGTGGCCAACGGCGCGGTGGCCACGGCCCCGAATATCTCGGTGAACCCAACGACGCTTAACTTCTTTAATACCAGCGTAGCGGGCGGCACCGTAACGCGGCAAATTACCCTCACCAACAACGGCAACGCACCGCTGAACGTGACGGGCATCACGAGCAGCAACGCGGCCTTCAGCGCCAGCCCCAGCACGGCCACCGTGGCCGGGCCGGGCACCACCACCATCACCGTTACCTTCGACCCGAGCGTGGCCGGGGTGAACACGGGCACCCTCACCATCGCTTCCAACGACCCGGGCAACCCCAGCGTGACGGTGAGCGTGAGCGGCCGGGGCATTGCCGCCGGCCAGGTAGTGCTTGACGGCACCGTGGACGCCGGCCTTTACGGTGCGGCCAAGACCCTGCAAACCAACACCACCGGCTTCGGCGACAACCAGAGCGAGTTGAACGGAGCTTACACCCGCATCGACGGCACCGACCTGTACCTGACCTTGACCGGCAACCTGGAAAACAACGGCAACAAGCTGGCCATCTTCTTCGATGCCAACCCCGCCACCGGCCAGAACACCTACCTGGGCACCAACGCCACCACCGACAACTCGGGGGCTTTGGCGGGCCTGACCTTTGACCGGGGCTTCCGGCCCGAAAACATGCTGGCCATCAGCCTGAGCGGCACACTGGCCTACGCCAGCTTGCTGCCCCTGGACGGCGGCACAGCCAACACCTACCTGAGCACGACGACCAACGACTTCACCCAGGCCCTCAACTTTGCGGGCGGACTGATTGGTGAGCTTTCGGTGAACAACTCGAACACCGCCGGCGTGAGCAACGTGGCCGTGGGCAACCCCGGTGCCGTGGCCACGGGCCTCGAAATCCGTATTCCGCTCGCGGCCCTGGGCTACGTGGCCGGGCAGCCGCTGCACATCAGCGCCTTCATCGCCAACGGCGGTTACGACTACCTCTCGAACCAGGTGCTGGGCGGCTTGCCCCTGGGCACCGGCAACCTCGGGGCCGACGGCGCGGGCAACGGCGGGGCCAGCGTGAGCGTGAACTTCAACAACTTCGCGGGCAACCAGTACTTCACCGCCCAAAGCGCCAACCTGACCGTGGGCAGCGACGTAACCAGCGCCGGTGGCCTCTACAACAACGTGACCGTAAACCCCGGCGGCATTCTGCGCCTCGGCGCTGACCTGGGCGTGAGCGGGGCGCTAAACGTGAACGCCGGCGGCTCGCTGCTGACGTTTGTGACCACGCCCTCGTTCTCCTGCAACAACGTGTTTGGCTCCGGCAGCTTTGCCGTGGGCACCGGCGGCTCGCTGGCCGTGTGCGCCAGCGGCGGCATCCCGGCCAGCGGCAACGCGGGCAACATTCAGGTGGCCGGCAGCCGCAGCTTCGGCTCGGGCGCCAACTACCTGTACTTCGGCAGCGGCAGCCAGAGCACCGGCGCGGGCCTGCCCGCCACCGTGGCCAGCCTGGGCCAGAGCAACCCCTTCGGCCTGACCCTGAGCCAAGCTACCACCGTCACCAACACCCTGCTGCTCACCAGTGCGGGCAACTTGATTACCGACGGCCTGCCCCTAACGCTGGCTTCGAGCGCCGCCGGCACCGCCCTCGTGGTGCAGCAAAGCACGGGCACCGTTTCCGGCGACGCCACCGTGCAGCGCTACATCGACCCCATCAGCAACCCCGGCGAAGGCTACCGCCACTACTCGGCCCCGGTGAGCAACACCACCCTGGCCGACCTGACCACCACCGGCGGCTTCGCCCCGGTGCTCACCACGGCCTACAACACGGCCGTGACGCCGGGGGCTACCCGCCCCTTCCCCAACGTGTTTGCCTACGACGAAAGCCGCATCACCACCTCGCCCGCCGTGGGGCTTGATGATTTCTCGAAGGGCTGGAACGTGCCCACCGGCAGCATGACCGTCGGCGAGGGCTACGCCGTCCGCATCCCGGCTTCGCAGAAGGTTGACTTCGTGGGCACCCTCAACACCGGTACCATCTCCCTGCCCCTCACCCGCACCGGCGGGACCAACGGCGGCTGGAGCTTTGTGGGCAACCCCTACCCCGCGCCCCTCAACTACGGCAACGTAGCGGCCGGCGACCGCACGGGCCTGGACGCGGCCATTTACGTATTTGCCAGCAGCAGCATCTACGGCGGCAGCTACCGCAGCTACACCAACGGCGTGGGGGGCAACCCCATCATCCCGAGCAGCCAAGGCTTCTTTGTACGCGTGAGCGGTGCCAGCGGTACCCTCACCTTCCGCAACTCGCAGCGCGAAACCACGGCCAACGCCACCGCCTTCCAGCGCGGCGCAGCCGATGTGCGCCCGCAGGTGCAGCTGGCCCTGGCCACCGCCGGCCAGCCCACCGACCTGGCCTACCTCTACTTCCAGAACGGCGCCACCGCTGGGGTCGACAGCGAGTTTGATGCCGTGAAGCTGCCCAACATCGGCACCCCCGGCCTGGCTACCGTTTCGGCGGGCACTGAGTTGGCCATTAACGGCCTGCCCGCCCTGGCGGCCGGCCTGACGGTACCGCTCACCCTGCGCGCCACGGCCGCCGGCACGTACTCGCTGAGTGCCGCCGCGTTGCTGAACCTGCCCGCCGGCCTGCCGGTGTACCTCACCGATGCCCGCACCGGCCGCAACACGCTGCTGAGCGCCACCAGCGCCTACCGCTTTGCCCTGACGGCCGCCGAGGTGGCGGCCCCGGTAGCTGGCCGCTTCGGCCTGCACTTCGGGCCGCTGGCCGCGCCGCTCGCCGCCACTGCCGGCCTCACGGCCGCCAGCCTGGGCCTGTACCCCAACCCGGCCCACGCCAGCGCTACGCTGCTCGTGCCCGCCGTGGCCGGGGCCAGCACCGCCCGCGCTACGCTCTACAACACGCTGGGCCAGCCGGTGCGCACCTTCGCCCCCGCCGCGCTGTCGGCCGAAGGCTTGAGCACCACGCTCAACCTGAGCGGCATCGCCCCGGGCCTTTACACCCTGCGTGTGCAGGCCGGTACGGCTTCGGCCGCCCGCAAGCTGGTGGTGGAGTAACCGCCGCCGCGCCTTCGGGCTGCATCAAGAAAGCCCCGCGAGCCTTTGGGTTCGCGGGGCTTTTTTGTGGGCGTAGGTTTTGGGGGCGTAGGCAAGCCCGGCCGCAGTTTGTATTGCAGAAACGCGGGTTTGTGCAGCCCCGCCGCCACGCCCGCCGCCGACCTTTGCGGAGCGAAAATTCATTCGCACCTACGCACTTATTCCATGGATTCTCTTAAAAAAGTAGCTCTGGGCAGCCAGGGCCTCGAAGTAGCCGTCGAAGGCCTGGGCTGCATGGGCATGACGGGCTTTCCGGGCGGCAGCGTGTACGGCGCGGCCGACGAGGCCGAGAGCCTGGCCACCATTCACCGGGCCCTGGAGCTGGGCGTCACGATGCTCGACACGGCCGACATCTACGGCCCTTACCTCAACGAGCGCCTGCTGGCCCGGGCCCTGGCCGGCCGCCGCAGCGAGGCCGTCATCGCCACCAAGTTCGGCTTCGAGATTACGGATGCCGGCGCCCTCACCATGGGCTTCAACGGCCGGCCCGCGTACGTGCGTAAGTCCATCGAACGCTCGCTGCGCAACCTGGGCACCGACTACATCGACCTGTATTACCTGCACCGCCTCGACCCCGCAACCCCCATCGAGGACACCGTGGGGGCCATGAGCCGCCTGGTGGAAGAAGGCAAGGTGCGCTACCTGGGCCTGAGCGAAGTACCGGCCGACACCATCCGGCGGGCGCACGCGGTGCACCCCATCACGGCCCTCGAAACCGAGTATTCGCTCTTCGACCGGGGCGTGGAGGACAGCGGCGTGCTGGCGGCGGTGCAGCAGCTGGGCATTGGCTTTGTGGGGTATTCGCCGCTAGGGCGGGGCTTTTTGTCGGGCGAAATAAAGTCGCCGGATGATTTCGAGGCCACCGATTCGCGCCGGATGTTTCCGCGCTACCAGGGCGAAAACTTCTACCAGAACCTCGCGTTGGTAAACCAGCTCGAAACCCTGGCCGCCGCCAAAGGCGTGCGCCCGGCGCAGCTGGCGCTGGCTTGGGTGCTGGCGCAGGGCGTGGTGGCCATTCCGGGCACCAAGCGCCGCAAGTACCTGGAGGATAACGTGGCCGCCGCCGCCATCCGCCTCAGCGCCGCCGAGCTGGCTGCCCTGGGGGCCAGCATGCCCGTGGGCAGCGTGGTGGGGGCCGCCTACCCAACCTTTTAACTTTTTGATTGGCCCGTGGTTCGCTGCAAGTCCAACCGCTTTGCGGCGAACCACTCCCGGCTTTACCGGCTTTACGGCTGTTCAAGAAGCCGAGCGTGGAGGTAGAGACACAAAATATTGTGCCTCTACACCCGAACCCGAATTATTGACTTTCTAAACAACTTCTTTGTGGCTATGAAACCCGCTGCTAAAGAGTTCTGCACCCTGGCCACCGTCACGGAGTACGCCCGCTTTTACGGCTTGCCCGCGCCGACTCATCCGCTCCTCACCCTCATCGACCTGGGGCAAACCCGCGCGCTGGCCCAGGCCCGCAACCAGCCCCGCAATTTTGCCCCGGTGGTGCCGCTGCTCTACACCGTGTTTCTGAAACGCAACCTCAAAGGGCTGCTCTACTACGGCCATCAACCCTACGATTTCAGCGAAGGGGTACTGGGGTTTTCGGCTCCCGGCCAGGTGTTTGCGGTGGACGAAGGCCTGGATATTTCGGAGGTGAGCGGCTGGATGCTGCTCTTCCACCCCGACTTGTTGGCCAAGTACCCGCTGGGCCAGAAAATCGGGAGCTACGGTTTTTTTGGCTACGGCGTGCGCGAGGCGCTGCACCTGTCGGCCCACGAAGAAACCGCCCTCGATGCCCTGCTGCTCGGCCTGCAAACCGAGTGCGCGCAGCCCATCGACGCTTTTAGCCAGGACGTGCTGGTGGCGCAGCTCGACGTGCTGCTCAGCTACGCCAACCGCTTCTACCACCGGCAGTTTCTGACGCGCCGCACGGCCGGGCACGACCTCCTCAGCCGCTTCGAAGCCCTGCTGACGGCTTACTTTGCCCCCGCCGCCGGCGAGCAGCCCCTGCCCACCGTCCAGCATTTTGCCGACGCCCTGCACGTTTCGCCCGCCTACCTCGGCGACATGCTGCGCACCCTCACCGGCCAAAGCACCCAGCAACACCTGCACCACCGCCTCATCGACAAAGCCAAGCGTTTGCTGCTTGGCACGTCGCTCAGCATCAACGAAACCGCGTACCAGCTCGGGTTTGAGTACCCGCAGTACTTCACGCGGCTCTTCAAAAGCAAAACGGGGCTTACCCCGGCGGCCTTTCGGCTGGCGGTGTAGCGGGGCGGGGTTGGGCCAGCCCGCGGCCCAACCAACTCACAGTCCGGCTCACTGCCAACCCTGCACGGTGTGGCCCCCGAAGATGCTTTTGTTGACGGCCGGCGTGAAAATGCCGTCCGGAAAGCCGGGCGTCAGGGCGCTGGCTTCGGCCAGGGCTTGCCGGTGCTCGGGGCGCAGGGTTAGTTCGAGCGCGGCCAGGTTCTCGTGCAGCTGCCCCACGCCGCTGGCCCCCACGATGGGGGCCGTGACGCCCGGCTGGGCCGCCACCCAGGCCAACGCCACCTGCGCCAGGGGGCGTTCGAGGTGCCCGGCCACGGTGCGCAGGGTGTCGAGCACGCGCCAGTTGTGGTCGGTAAACTTGGAGGTGCCGAAGGGGTTGCTGCCGCTGAGGCGGCCCTGCCCGCTGGCCGCGCCCGGCCCCTCGCGCTGGTACTTGCCGGCCAGAAACCCAGCCGCCAGCGGGCTCCAGGGCGTCAGGCCCAGGCCGCAGGCGCGGGCGGCGGGCAGGTGCTCGCGCTCGATGCTGCGCTCGGCCAGCGAGTATTCGAGCTGCATGGCCACGGGGCCGGGCACGGCGTGGGCAGCGGCCAGCGTGGCCATGCGGGTGGCGTACCAGGCGGGCACGTCGGAGAGGCCGAAGTAGCGGATTTTGCCCGCCCGCACCAGGTCGCCCAGCGTTTGCAGCACTTCCTCGGCGGGCGTCACCAGGTCGTAGGCGTGCAGCCAGAGCAGGTCCACGTAGTCGGTTTGCAGGCGGCGGAACGAGCTTTCGAGGGCCCGGTAGATGTTTTTGCGGCCGTTGCCGCCCGCGTGCGGGTTGCCGGGCTCGGTGTTGAACGTGAACTTGGTGGCCAGCACCAGCCGGTCGCGCAGGTGGCGGGCGGCCACGTAGCCGCCCAGCAGCTCCTCGCTGCGCCCCCCGGCGTACACGTCGGCCGTGTCGATAAAATTGCCGCCCGCCGCCACGTAAGCTTCAAAAACAGCCTCCGAAACGGCATCGGAGGAGCCCCAGCGCGGGGTGCCAAACGTCATGGTGCCCAAGGCCAGGGGGCTGACGACGAGGCCGGAACGGCCCAGGGTGCGAAAATTGGTGAGGGACATGGGCGGAGCGGAAAAAGGGTATTTGAACAACATCGGCCGGGCGGTGGCCGGGGCGGTGCAAATATCCGACGGGCAGCCGCCGCACGCGCTACACGAAGCGCTTTTTGTGCAACACAAAAACCTGCCCGCCTACGCCAGACAGCGGCAGTTTCTCTAGGCGCG
>JANXUO010000575.1 GCA_025356245.1 Hymenobacter sp. | reverse complement strand
TCGTAGTTGAACACCAGCTTGAGCTTGGTGCCAATCTGGCCCGTCAGGTTGAGGTTCATGTTCTGCTCGAACAGGAAGTCGCCCACGCTTTGCTGACGCAGGGTCAGGGCCGGGTTTTCGTTGCGGTTCTGCCGCCAGCCGGCCTTGATGGTCACGGAGCCCGCCGGACGAATATCGACGTAGCTGCCGCCAAAAATGCGGTCAGCAATCGGGCCCAGGTAAATTTTCGGAATCAGGCGCTGGGCCTGGGGCGTACCGGCCTTGGCTGGGGCGCCGGCCACACCGCCGCGCATCTTCTGCCGGTAGTATTCCCGAATGGCCTCACGCCGCTGGTACTCCTCGTACTCCTTGAAGCTCACCACGCTGGGGTCACGGAAGTCAATGTCCTTCCCCACTTTCTCCTCCACGTTGAAGTTCTTCAAGCTGTCGTCCACCGTCACGGCCAGCTTCACGCTCGGGGGCAGGGGCAGCGTCAGGGGCGAGCGCCGCGCTTGGGGCGCGAAGGGCGAGCCGGGCCGGTCTTTCTGCCGCAGGCGGGGGCGGCGGCTGGGCTTATAGCGCGCCCCCGAGTCGGCCGCCGCGGGCCGGGGCGTATCGGCCACGGCCACGCCGAGCGGGGCCACCAGCCGCCGCAGCCGCAGACTGCCCAGCGGGCCGGCCTGCGCCCACCACGTCAGCAACGACGCCACGGCAACCAACGAAACAGGGAGTAACTTCTGACCGGATTTCAAGCAGTTAAGATAGCGGTGCCACAAGCCAGGGCCAGCGAGCAAACCATTCCAAGCATTTCAGCTCGAAGCAGTTGCCACAAAAACCCTGGGCCAGCGAAGCCCAGTAGATAGTAATGAATTTATTAAATCCTAAAAGCGGCCTTCCAGGCTCATTCAGCGGCCTTGTCTTGCATTTATGATAGGCTTTTTGAACCGCACTCAGTGCGACTTCAAAGCAAATTTAATCAAATCTTCAATGCTAAGGTCGGGGCCGTGCTTCTGGGTGATTTGTTCGAGGGTCTTTTCGGCGGCGCTACGGGCAAAGCCCAGCGTCACCATCGCCTGCAACGCTTCGGCGCGCTTGGTATTGTGCTGGCGGGCCAGCGGCACGGTGTCAACCCCGGCCTTGGCCAGCAGCTCGTCTTTGCGCAGCTTGTCTTTAAGCTCCAGAATAACGCGCTGAGCGGTTTTGGGGCCAACGCCTTTGATGCTTTGAATGGCCCGCACGTTTTCATTGATGATGGCCTCGCGAATTTCGCCCACGCCCATGCTGCTCACCATCACAATGCCCGTGCCCGGCCCGATGCCCGACACCGAAATCAGGAGCATGAACAGCGCCTTTTCGTTGGGGTCCAGAAAACCGTAGAGGGCCTGCCCATCTTCCTTAATATGCTGGTAAGTATAGAGCTTGGCCCGCTCGCCCTCGGCAGGCAGCTTGCTGAAGGTGGCCAGCGAAATCCGCACTTCGTAGCCCAGCCCGTGCAGGTCAAGAATGGCTTGGGCGGGGTCTTTGTAAGCGAGTTTACCGTCGAGGTAGGCAATCATGAGCAAAAAAGCAAAAGAGGGGCTTGCGGCCCGCAAAGCAATGAAATACGCTGGGCCAGCGCCCGCAGTTTGGGGTGAAGCTCCACCGCTTCCCAACCCGCTCTGGCTGCCGATAATTCCGAGATACCACTCGGTATTTCGCGGGTCAAAACTCCGCGCTACACGCCCTTTTTCGGCAGTTGCGCGTCCACCACGGCAATGGCCGTCATGTTCACAATTTCGCGCACCGAAGCGCCCAGCTGCAGAATGTGGACGGGCTTGCGCATCCCCATCAGCACCGGCCCGATGACCTCGGCCCCGCCGATTTCCTGCAATACCTTGTAGGCGATGTTGCCCGACTCCACGTTCGGAAATATCAGGGTGTTGGCGCCTTGCTCGGCCAGGGGCGAGAAGCTGTAGTGCTCGCGCAGCAACTCGGGGTTGAGGGCCACGTTGGCCTGCATCTCGCCGTCGAGCAGCAGCTCGGGGTAGCGGGTGCGGGCCAGCTCGGTGGCGCGGCGGGTTTTTTCGGGCAGCGGCCCGGCGTTCGAGCCAAAGTTGGAGTAGCTGATGACGGCCACCCGCGGCTCGGCGTCAAAAAAGCGCACGGCCCGCGCCGTGAGGCCGATAATTTCGACCAATTCCTCAGCCGTGGGGTCGATGTTCACCGTCGTATCGGCAAAAAAGTAGGGGCCTTTTTTGTGCTGGATGATGTACATCGACGCCACGCGGCGGATGCCGTCCTCGGTGCCGATGACCTGCAACGACGGCACAATGCTCTTGCCGTAGTCTTTGGTGAGGCCGGTGATGCAGGCGTCGGCCGCGCCGGTTTCCACCATCATGGCGGCGTAGTAGTTGCGCTCGCGCAGCAGCCGTTTGGCCTCGTAAAGCGTGACGCCCCGGCGCTGCCGCTTCTGAAAAAGCAGCTCGGCGTAGGCATCGCGCTGGGCATCCTGCTCCTGCTTGAGGATGTTGATGATTTCGCAGCCCGTGAGGTCGATGCTGTTGGCCTGGGCGATGGCGTCGATTTTTTGTTGCGGCCCCAGCAATATCGGGGTACAAATGCCCTCGTCGCGCACAATTTGGGCGGCCTTGAGAATCTTGTAGTTGTCGGCTTCGGCAAACACCACGCGCTTGGGGTTGGCACGGGCCGCCGAGGTAATGCGGTTCATCAGCTTCTGGTTTACGCCGAGGCGGGCGCGGAGCTGGTCTTCGTAGGCGGGCCAGTCCAGAATCGGGTTGCGGGCCACGCCGCTCTCCATGGCCGCCCGCGCCACCGCCGGGCTGATGGTTGTGATGAGGCGCGGGTCGAGAGGCTTGGGAATGAGGTAGTCGCGCCCGAAACTGAGGGTGTTGTCGCCGTAGGCTTTGTTCACCATCTCGGGCACGGGCTCGCGGCTCAGCTCGGCCAGGGCACGCACGGCGGCCAGCTTCATGGCCTCGTTTATTTCGGTGGCCCGCACGTCCATTGCCCCCCGAAAAATGTAGGGGAAGCCCAGCACGTTGTTCACCTGGTTGGGGTGGTCGGAGCGGCCGGTGGCCATAATGAGGTCGGCGCGGGTGCTGGTGGCCAGCTCGTAGCCGATTTCGGGCTCGGGGTTGGCCAGGGCAAACACGATGGGGTCGTTGGCCATCAGCAGCAAGAGCCCGGCTGGCAGCACCTTAGCCGCCGAGAGGCCCAGAAATACGTCGGCCCCTTCCATTGCCTCGTCGAGGTTGTTGAGGGGGCGGCTGGTGGCAAACTGCATCTGGATGTCGGCCAGGTTAGTGCGGCCGGGGTGGATGAGGCCGTCCTTGTCGAACACCACCACGTTCTCTTTGCGCAGGCCCAGGGCCACGTACAGCCGCAGGCACGAAATAGCCGCCGCCCCCGCCCCGCTCACCACCATTTTGATGTCCTCGATGCGCTTGCCTACTACTTCCAGCGCGTTCAGCAAGGCCGCCGACGAGATGATAGCCGTGCCGTGCTGGTCGTCGTGCATCAGCGGGATGTTCATCTTCGCCCGCAGCTCGGTTTCAATCCGAAAGCACTCCGGCGCCTTGATGTCCTCCAGGTTGATGCCGCCGAAGGTGGGCTCCAGCGCCTTCACGATGCGAATAAACTCGTCGGGGTCTTCGGCATCAATCTCAATATCGAAGCAATCGAGTCCGGCAAATTTCTTGAATAGCACGCCTTTGCCTTCCATCACCGGTTTGCTGGCCGAGGGGCCGATGTTGCCCAGCCCCAGCACCGCCGTGCCGTTGGTGATGACGGCCACCAGGTTGCCCTTCGCGGTGTACTTATACACGTCGTCGGGGTTGGCGACGATGGCCTTGCAGGGTTCGGCCACGCCCGGCGAGTAAGCCAGCGCGAGGTCGAACTGGGTACTCATCGGCTTGGTGGGCACTACCTCAATCTTGCCGTGCGGCGCGTTTTCGTGGTAATCGAGGGCGTCCTGGGTGTTTATTTTGAGCATTGGGCAGGGAGGGGCAAAGCAAAGCACGAAAGTAGCGCGTACTTTGTGGTTAGTCATAATTTTCCATTGCACTGCCATGCTCCCTTACAGCCAAGCCACGCTTCAGCAGTTGCGCCAAGACTTTGGCATCCGCATCGAAACCAAGTCGTTTTTACCGCCGCTTGTCCCCCTTGCACTGCCGGGGTGGCTGACCGAATACCTAGCCGTAAATGAGCTGACACCCGCCTTCACGAGGTCTGAAAAAGCCGTTTCCGAGCTGCTCATCGCCCCGGTCCTGACGGCCGTCAAGCAGTACCACGCCGACAAGATTGCATTGTTTTCCGGCGAGGCGCTCACCGGCACCGATGTGTTTGGCATCTGCGATTTTATCATCGCCTCCAACCCCAATGCTTACTTACCCGAACCGCCCATCATGGTGTTGGTAGAGGCAAAGAAGCAAGACCTTTACGGGGCCATTCCGCAGTGCATCGCCGAGATGCGGGCGGCACAGCAAGTGAATGCGCAGGCGGGCTATTCGCCAGAGGCCATCTACGGCTGCGTGACAATTGGCAGCGAGTGGATTTTTTTACAGCTGAAGGACACGCAGGCCTTTACCCATCCGCACGTTTTTTATTACCCGCAGCTCGACGAGGTACTGGCCGTTTTCCAGTGGATTATTGCCCAGTTTATTCCCGCATAATTATCCTTGCGGCACCAGCAGCTTCTGCCCCAGCTGCACCTCGTCGGTGGTGAGGTGGTTTAGCTCGCGGAGCTGCTGCACGCTCACCCCGAAGCGCCGCGAAATGTTATAAAGGGTGTCGCCCGGCTGCACCTGGTGGGTTTTGGCTTTGTTACTGCCGATATCGGCAGGACGACTGGCCATAGCGGGCCGCACTGCCTCGCCGTTGGTCGGGGCCGTAAGGCGCAGGCGCTGGCCGGGCACCACGGTCTCGGAGACGAGGTGGTTCCAGGCCACCAGCTGGGCCACGGAGAGGCCGCGCTCGCGAGCCAGCTTGGTGAGGTAGTCGCCGGGCTGCACAGTGTAGCTGCCAGCAGCGGCAGGTGCGGGAAGCTCGGGTTTGTTGGTGGTTTTATCAACCGCTTTTTCTGCCGGGGCAGGGCGCTCGCGGCGCGGGCGGGCGGCGGTGGTTTTGCGGGTTCGGGCGGCTTCGGGCGCCGCAGCTTCAGCAGTTTGGGGTTCGACGGCGACTATTTCCTCGTCGGTTGTTTCGGGCGAGGAATTTTCAGCCAAGGCGCGTTCGACAGCGGCCCGGTTGACGGCCTGTTTGCTGGCGTCCAGCCGCTCGGCGGCGGCTACGCGGGCGGCCAGGACGGCGGCCTGCACTTCGGCTTTAGCCTGCACGGCGGCAATGCGGGCGGCGGCGCGGCGGGCCAGCTCCTGGCGCTCGCGCAGCTGGGCCAAGCGGGCCTGCTGGCGCCGCTCCTGCTCGGCCACGGCGGCGAGGCGGGCAATTTCGCGGGCGTTGGCAGCGGCCAGCTCGCGCCGCACAGCGGCTTCGGCGGCCGACGGGCTAACTACGCCCCCGGCTACCATCGGCAACGCTTCGGGCAGCGCACCTCCCTCACCAACCGCAACCGGCGACGAGGCTGGTGCGGCCTGAGTTGCCCGCGTTGCCGCCGGCAGCGCCACAAACGCCAGCACTTGCTGCCCCGGCCGCAGCCGGCTGCCTTTGGCCAGCCCGTTCCAGCGGCGCAGCTGGGCAGCCGACACCTCAAACTGCTCCGCCACCGAAGCCAGGGTTTCGCCCCGGCGTACTTTGTGGGCCACGCGGCGGAAGCGGGGCGCAGCGGTTTCGGTGGCCTCGCGGGGGCCGGCAGTGGCGGCCAGCTCCTGCGGCTGCGGCCACGGGGCCACGCCGTCGAGGCGCGGCGGCAGCGGCCGCAGCGGCTGCGGCTGGGCCACCAGCGGGGCACAGTAGGCCACGAGGGTGCTGTAATCGGCTCCGCCTAAATGCTCACGTTTTGCGGCTGGGTAGCGCAGCACGTAGGGCCGGTAGCCAGCCGGCAGGCCGGCCCGCCGCAGCTCGGGGTTAAAGCGCACCAGGTACAGCGAGTCGGCGTACCCCAGGGCGCGGCTCAGGCGGCGCAGGTCGAAGGGCTGGCCCTTGAGCGTGAGGGTGTCGAGGGCTTCGGCGTACTGATAGGCCAGCTTGTCGGAGTGCAGGCCGTGCATTTGCGCGTACTTCATCGAGTACATGATGGCCGTGAAGGTGGGCACGTAGTTGCGCGTTTCGGCGGGCAGGTGAGGATACAAGTCCCAGAACGTGCGCTGCCCGGTGCGGCGCATGGTGCGCTGCACATTGCCCGCGCCCCAGTTGTAAGCGGCCAGCACCAGTTCCCAGTCATGAAAAACGCCATACAAGTAACGCAGGTGCTTGCAGGCCGCCTCGGTAGCTTTTTCGGGGGCCATGCGCTCGTCCACCCACTCGTCGCGCCGCAGCTTGAGGTCGCCGGCCGTGGGGGCCATAAACTGCCACAGCCCGGTGGCCCCCACGGGCGATTTGGCGGTCGGAATAAGCGACGACTCCACCACGGCCAGGTACTTCAAATCCGTCGGCAAGTGGTACTGGGCCAAATACTTCTCAAAGATGGGAAAGTAAAAATTCTCCCGCTCCAGCACCCGCTGCATATAACCCCGGTTGCGGGCTGTAAAAAGCGTCACGTAGCTCATCACGGCGTTGTTGAAGCGGTGGGGCACGTCGGTTTCGATGCAGCCCATGCGGTCGCACACCAGGTCGCGCACGGTGGGCGGGGTGCGTAGCCACTCTAGCCGGGCCGAGTCGATGGCAGCCGGCAGCACCGGCTCGGCCGCCAGCGAATCAGCCTGCAACTGAAGCTCTACCCGCGTAGTATCGCCGAGCAGCGGCAGCTGTTGCGCCCGCAAGGCGGCAGGCAGCAGCAGGGCCAGCACCAGCACGGCACAACGGGCAAGGGTTTGCTTCAAGCCTGACTTCATAGAACGAAGATAACACCTTATGGGAGAACCACAAGTATTTTCGCCGATGATTTGCCCAGAGTATCCAGTATTTCACGAGTTTAGTGCATTGCCATCGCCTGTAACATCTCAGCGCATGGTTTGCGGCCTCAATATATCCTTCAACAACGCCCATCGTATTTCCAGTAGGCCAATCATGGCACCTCTGCCTACAGCCGGGCCGCAACAGGGCAGAGCGCAAGCTGTGCCTCGTTGCGCGTCTTGATGCGGTTAGTCCTTCTTTGCCAATTGTTTGTCATTATCCGGCTTGCCGTAGCACATCCTGCACCAGGGCCGAACTCAACCGGAAGTTAGTGCCCGTAATGGCATCCAGCAGCGGCCTCACCGCCACCAGATACCCTTGCTGTTTCGCCTGAAGCAGAATACCTAATGTCCCCGTGACATTCAGTTGAAGCTGCTGGGCCACGCTACGGCCGCGCCGTTCGTCGATGATGAGCAGGCAGTCGATTTGCTCCAACGCCAAGGCGATGGCACTGGCTTCGCCTTGGTCCAGCGTCAGCGCCAGCAGTTGTACCTGACGCGGGTTCTGCACGATGCTTACATGCAGCTAGGCCGGCAGTGGCAAGCCATATTCTCCGGCTACGATATCCGTCACCAGCACTCGCCCGAAAAGCTGCTGCAATAGCGCTGGCGCCCCAATCTTCTCCAGCAGAATCAGGCAGCTGGCATCAGCTATTACGACGTCCGGCATTTTTCACGTCGCTTAGCAACTCCTCTTCCGTCAGGTTGAAAATCGACACGCCGTAGCTGCCCAACAGTTCCATGAACGTGCGCTTGGTGTAGCCCGCCATCTCAGCGGCCTGCCCCAGCGACAGCTTGCCCTGCTCGTAGAGCCGCGTGGCTAGCAGCATGGTGGCCTCCGTGGCGTCCAAGTCCAGGGAATCGGGCAGGTGCAGGGTCAGGGTCTTCATGTGGCAAGGTGTGGGCGGTTGCTAAAAGTACGGGATGGAGGGGGAAAGTTCGCAGGCTCCCGGTAGTCGAGCAAACCGGGCAGCAAGGTGAAGGTGGCCGTTGTTTTACCCGACCTGTTGCAGCCAGCCAAAAGGCAAAGGGTTTTCACGAATGCTACTGTCAGCGCTGCGGCATATCGTCAGAACTTTGCATGATTTTTCCATCAGAGAATATCTCCAGAAACTGCCGTCCTAAGCTTTCATCTCTAAATTTCACCAGCGTCAAAGAACTGTCGCAGCAAACAATTTCTATTGCTGACGATGCCAGTTGAAATGCTTCTGGCTTGGCCCACAATTTTTCGTTGCCATCCACATAAGGTGCTTCGTCTTCCGTAAGGTTAGGAATGTCTCCTGCAATACCACAAAATGCGCCCCAGATTATTTGGATGTCCCGGTCGGCCACAGAATCATACAACTCCTGGCCCGGCACAATGGCATACAATTCTTCGGTATCCCATGCTGTAATTGCTCTGGGTTGCTTGTTATCAATGAAATGGTATTCCAAATCAGCTACCAGCCAGTTCAATGCGATTACCCGTTGTTTCATCGGATGCAGCAGCAAGCTCAAATCGGTCTGCCAACGTAATTGGGCCGTATTTTCTAATAAAATAGTCATTACACCTGAACAACTCCCACGTTATATGCCCGCTCAACCGGCGCATGATTGGCCGCACTTATCCCCTCCGACACCACCCGCCGCGTTTCCAGCGGGTCAATCACGGCATCGACCCGGAGCCGGGCATTAGTTTAGGCTGCTTTACGCCGTGCCTGGGCATCTGCCGCTCCTGCCTGAGTGCTTTTCACCTTTGTACTAACCACTTTTTTGGCTTCTTGGCGGGCTTGCTGGGCCAAAATCTCCCGGCCGCGTTGTTCCAATAGGGCCTGCTCGGCGCTATCGGTCAAAAATTCGGAGGTGCCAAGCCAGGGTTTCATCGGGTTTCAGTTTGAGTGGGTAAAGCTAAGGCAGCAATCAGGAAAGTTGGGGCGGCTTGCATTCGGCGTAAGTACTTGGTCAGGTTCAGGTCCTTTCGCAACTGCCGTTCGGCCCGCTGTCGTTCCAGCCGGGCAGTCTGATGGGCACGAACTGCGTCCCAGCCAGTAGCAGGACGTGTCAGGCGATAAACACACTCCCCCGCTACTACACGCATCTCCGCCAAATCGTTGTCGTGGGCGAACAGAATGTCCCGAACGCTGAAATAAGCGCCCGAGGGATGGTTGTGGGTGAAGTACCCGTTTTTCATCCGTGCTTCCTGCCGGGCCGTGAATCCAATACGGTCCACGTCGCCCGCTTGCTTTACCAGCACTTTGCCGCTACCATCCAGCACCACCGCCACCTCAACTGAAGCCGACGCTATTTGTGCCTCAATGCTTCGCAGCAACTCTGCAAGCGGCAAGTTAGCATCAACCGCCACCGCACTCCAATCAAATGCTTTCAAGGACTTTTCACACCTGAATAACCCCCACGTTATACGCCCGCTCAATCGGCGCGTGGTTCGCCGCACTTATCCCCTCCGACACCACCCGGCGCGTTTCCAGCGGGTCAATCACGGCATCGACCCAGAGCCGGGCCGCCGCGTAGTAGGGCGAAAGCTGCTCTTCGTAGCGGGCCTTGATGCGGTCGAGCAGCTCCTTTTCGGCTTCGGGGGTGATGGTTTCGCCTTTGGCTTTGAGGGAGGCCACCTGGATTTGCAGGAGCGTGTTGGCGGCGGCCGCACCGCTCATCACGGCGAGTTGGGCGGTGGGCCAGGCCACGATGAGGCGGGGGTCGTAGGCCTTGCCGCACATGGCGTAGTTGCCGGCCCCGTAGCTGTTGCCGACGATGACCGTGAACTTGGGTACCACGCTATTGCTCATGGCATTCACCATCTTCGCGCCGTCCTTGATGATGCCGCCCTGCTCGCTGGCCGAGCCCACCATGAAGCCTGATACGTCGTGCAGAAACAGCAGCGGAATGCGCTTCTGGTTGCAGTTCATGATGAAGCGGGCGGCCTTGTCGGCGCTGTCGGAGTAGATGACACCGCCCATCTGCATCCCGGTTTTCTTGCTTTTGACGATTTTGCGCTGGTTGGCCACGATGCCCACGGCCCAACCATCAATGCGGGCCAGGCCACAGATAAGCGTCTGGCCGTAAAGGTCTTTGTAGGGCTCGAACTCCGAGTTGTCCACGAGCCGACGGATGATGTCCATCATGTCGTAGGGCTTGGCGCGGTCGGCGGGTAGCAGGCCGTAGAGGTCGGTTTCGGGCAGGGCAGGCGCGGCGGGCGCGGCGCGGCTGAACCCGGCGGTGGGCAGGGCCCCCATCTTGTCGAAAATGTTGCGGATGTGGTCGAGTGCCTCCTCGTCGGTGTCGAACTTGTAGTCCGTCACGCCCGATATTTCGGAGTGCATGGCGGCCCCGCCCAGCGCCTCATTGTCAATGCTTTCGCCGATGGCCGACTTCACCAGATACGACCCGGCCAGGAACACCGAACCGGTGCCGTTCACAATCATCGCCTCGTCGCTCATGATGGGCAGGTACGCGCCGCCGGCCACGCAGGGCCCCATGATGGCCGAAATCTGGACGATGCCCAGGCTGCTCATCACGGCGTTGTTGCGGAAGATGCGGCCGAAATGCTCCTTATCGGGGAAAATTTCGTCCTGCATGGGCAGGTACACGCCGGCCGAATCCACGAGGTAGATAATCGGCAGCTTGTTCTCAATGCTGATTTCCTGGGCCCGCAGGTTCTTTTTGGC
>JANXUO010000574.1 GCA_025356245.1 Hymenobacter sp. | reverse complement strand
CCAGCTCGATTTTGCCCGGCCCGCGCTGCGCGCGGCCATGATTAGCGCCCTGCGCTACTGGGTATTCGCGGCCAACGTCGACGGCTACCGCTTCGACTACGCCGACGGGCCCACCCAGGCGTTTTTCACCGAAGCCCTGGCCAGCCTCAACGGCATCCGGGGCCACAAGCTGCTGTTTCTGGCCGAAGGTGACAAGAAGAAATACTACCTCCGGGGCGGCTTTCAGCTGGACTACGACTTTGGGTTTATGAATGTCATGAAGGGCGACATCTTTGCCAAAGGCAAAAGTGTCCGGCTCCTCGACTCGGTGAACACCGCCAACTACCGCGACGTGCCCCCCACGGCCCGGATGCTGCGCTATACCTCCAACCACGATATTAATGCCTGGGAGGGCACGCCGCAGCAACTGTTTGGCGGCGAGCGCGGCGCAATGGCTGCCTTCGTGGTGGCGGCTTACATGAAAGCCGTGCCCCTGATTTACAACGGGCAGGAAGTGGGCTACGCCGAGCGGGTGCCCTTCATGGGGCCGCGCAAGCCCATCGACTGGACGCCCAACCCCCGCCTGACCCAGGAATACAAGCAGCTCATTCGTTGCCGCAACGGCAGCAATGCCCTCCGCAACGGCACGTTGGCCTCGTTCGGCAACGACGACGTGTGCGCCTTCACCAAAACCGCGGGCAAGGAGCAGGTGCTGGTGCTGGCCAACCTCCGCAACGCCGCCGCCCGCTTCCCGCTGCCCGCCGCTGTGAGCGCCGCTGGCTGGCGCAACGCCCTGGATGGCCAGCCCGTGGCCACCGCCGGGCCGCTGGCCTTGCAGCCGTACCAGTACCTGATTCTGAAAAAATAACCGCCCGCCGGCTGCTCCCGGCCCCGCACCCAACCCCTAACGCACGCGATGAAGTATTTTCTGTTGGCCGGGCTGCTGCTGCCGGCCGCCGGCCGCGCCGCCGCGCCGGCCCCGCTCAGCGCCCGCCTCGACAAAGTGGGCCTGACGTTTACGCTGGGGGCCGACGGCCGGCCCGGCTACGCCGTAACCTACGGCGCGAAGCCCGTGGTGACGCTCTCGCGCCTGGGGCTGGCTTTTGCCGATGGCAAGGGTTTTGACGGGCCAATGGCCCTGACGGGCAGCGAGGTGACGGATGTGGACGATAGCTGGCAGCCGGTGTGGGGCGAGGTCAAAACCATCCGCAACCACTACCGGCAGCTGCGGGTGCATTTGCGGCAGGCGGCGGCGCCGGGCCGCTTGCTCGATGTGGTGTTTCGGGTGTTTGGCGACGGCGTGGGGTTTCGCTACGAAGTGCCAGCGCAGCCCAACCTGGCCTATTTTACGGTGCAGGACGAGCTGACGGAGTTCAATATGGCCGGCGACCACCGGGCGTTCTGGATTCCGGGCGACTACGATTCCAACGAGTACGCCTACACCACCAGCCGCCTGAGCGCCGTGAACACCACCCCGATTGCGGCCATTCAGGAGAAAGCCCCGGCCACGCGGGTGCAAACCCCGCTCATGCTCAAGTCGGCCGACGGGCTCTACATCAACATTCACGAGGCGGCGCTGGTAAACTACCCGGCGCTGTACCTGAACGTGGACACCGGAAATTTCCACCTGACCAGCCAACTGGTGCCCGACGCCACCGGCACCGGGGCCAAAGCCTACCTGCAAGCCCCGGAGCACACGCCGTGGCGCACCATCGTGGTGAGCGACCAGGCCACGGAAGTGCTGGCCTCCAAGCTCATTCTCAACCTCAACGAGCCGAGCAAGCTGGCCGATACCGGCTGGATTCGGCCCCAGAAATTTGTGGGCGTGTGGTGGGAGATGCAAACCGGCCGCGCCACCTGGAACTACGCCGACACCAGCAACATCAAGCTGGCTGGCACCAACTGGAATAAGCTAAAAACCAACGGCCGCCACGGGGCCACCACCGCCAACGTGAAGCGCTACATCGACTTTGCCGCCCGGCACCACATCGCCGGCGTGCTGGTGGAGGGCTGGAACGTGGGCTGGGAAGACTGGGCCAACAACTGGAAGGAGGACGTGTTCGACTTCGTGACCCCGTACCCCGATTTCGACGTGGATGCGCTGCAAGCCTACGCCGCCGGCAAGGGCGTGCAGCTCATCATGCACCACGAAACCAGCAGCTCCGTGGCCAACTACGAGCGCCGCCAGGATGCTGCCTACCGCTTCATGCAGGCCCACGGCTACCACGCCGTGAAGACTGGCTACGTGGGCCGCATCATCCCGCGCGGCGAGCACCACGACGGCCAAATGATGGTGAACCACTACGTCCGCACGGCCCGTCAAACGGCGGACCACCAACTAATGGTGGACATGCACGAGGCCGTGCGCCCCACCGGCCTGCACCGCACCTACCCCAACTGGCTGGCCTGCGAAGCCGCCCGGGGCAACGAGTTCAACGCCTTCAGCGAGGGCAACCCGCCCGAGCACGAAACCATCCTGCCCTTCACCCGCCTCATGGGCGGGCCGATGGACTACACGCCCGGCATTTTCCGGCTGCAAGGCTACAACGCCGCCGTGCCCACGCGCCGGGTACACACCACCCTGGCCAAGCAGCTGGCCCTGTACGTGACGATGTACTCGCCGCTGCAAATGGCCGCCGACCTGCCCGAAAACTACGAGCAGCACCTCGACGCCTTTCAGTTTATTGAGGACGTGCCCGTGGACTGGGACGACACCCGCATCGTGGCCGCCGAGCCGGGCGACTACCTCACCGTGGTGCGCCGCGCCAAGGGCACGGGCGCGTGGTACCTGGGCAGCATCACCGACGAAAACGCCCGGCAGCAGCCTGTGAAGCTCGATTTCCTCGACCCCGGCCGGCGCTACGAAGCCACGGTGTACGCCGACGGCCCCGGTGCCGACTGGCAGAAAAACCCCGCCGCCTACCGCATCACCCGGCAGGTGGTGCGCCGCAACGCTACCTTGCAGCTGCAGCTGGCCCCCGGCGGCGGGGCCGCGGTGAGCTTTAAGCCCCTGCCGCAGTAGCGGCCCCGGCCCGCGTCGCCGGGTCGAACTTATCGGCGGCAACCGGCCTTTTCACCCGTCATTCCCTCCTTTCTAATTCCTTCTTCAACGTGGCTCTTTACCGTCCTTCCTTTTCTGATTTCCGGGCGCTGGCCCTGGCCGTGGGCCTGCTGGCCGGCTGCAAAAAAGACGTGCCCACGGCCCCGGTGGTGCCGCCCGTGGTGGTGGTGCCGCCCACCGGCACCATTCCCACGCCGCCGCAGTACGGCACGCCCTTCGGCGGGGTGCCGGCCCGCGAGGATGCCGTGATTTATCAGGTGAACATCCGGGCGTTCAGCGCCGCCGGCAACCTGGCCGGCGTCACGGCCCGGCTCGATTCCATCAAGGCGCTGCGCGTGAACGTGGTGTATTTGATGCCCATTTACCCGGTGGGCGCGGCCGTGGCCGGCAAGCCGGCCTACAACTCGCCCTACGCCGTGCGCGACTACCGGGCCGTGAACCCCGAATTTGGCTCGCTGGCCGACCTGCGGGCGCTGGTGGACGCCGCCCACGCCCGCCAGATGGCCGTCATGCTCGACTGGGTGCCCAACCACACGGCCTGGGAACACCCCTGGATAAGCCAGCACCCGGACTGGTACGAGCGCGACGGGGCGGGCAACATCGCGGCCGTATCCAACAACGGCACCACTTACAACGACGTGGCCCAGCTCAACTTTGGCAGCGCCGCCATGCGGGCCGAGCAGATTGCGGCCCTCAAGTCGTGGGTATTCGCGGCCAACGTGGACGGCTTCCGCTTCGACTACGCCGACTTTCAGCCCACCGATTTCTGGCAGCAGGCCACCGACACCCTGCGCCGCATCGGCACCCACCGGCTGCTGCTGCTGGCCGAGGGCACCCGCAGCAGCAACTTTCTCTCGGGCTTCGACTACAATTTCGGGTTTGGCTTCTACGGGGCGCTCAAAAGCGTGTACGGCAACGGCGCTTCGGCCACGGCTTTCGACGCGCTCAACGCCCGCGAATACGCCGGGGCCAGCGGCACCCAGCAGGTGGTGCGCTACACCACCAACCACGACGTGAACGGCTCCGACGGCACGCCCGTGGCCGTGCTCGGCGGCGATGCGGCAGCCATGTCGGCCTTTGCGGTGGCGGCCTGCTACCAGGGCGTGCCCATGATTTACAACGGCCAGGAAGCGGGCATGACCCAGGCCATTCCCTTCCCCTTCACGACGGTGAAAGTGAACTGGAACGCCCGCCCCGACATCACCCGTGCCTACCGGCAGCTGCTGGCCGCCCGCGCCGGCAGCGCCGCCCTGCGCCACGGCACGGCCACTTCGTACAGCACGGCCGCCGTGTGCGCCTTCGTCAAAACCGACGGCACGGCGCAAGCCCTCGTACTGGCCAACACCCGGCCCACCGCCGTCAGCTACCCGCTGCCCGCCGCCCTGGCCAACACCACCTGGACCGACGCGCTGCGCGGCGGCCCGGTGGCGCTGGCTACCCAGGTAGCGCTGCCCGCCTACGGCTACGTGGTGCTGACGCGGTAGGAGCACTGCCCCGGAGCGTTGCCTGGACTGGGTTGCTTGCCTGGCGCACTCGAAGGCACCACGAAACTACTCGTAAGCACCACGGGCGTACTCGTAGGCACCACGGGCGTACTCGTAGGCACCACGGGCGTACTCGTAGGCACCACGGGCGTACTCGTAGG